>JAKQSH010000007.1 GCA_029570245.1 Deltaproteobacteria bacterium
CCTTCAGGTCAGCGCGACCTCTTCGTTTTCGACGACGGAGGCTCAGACGAGGATGATTGAGCGGCGCACCATCGCGACGGTCATCGAAATTGACGGAATCGGCGTGCATTCCGCGCAGCCTGCGCGCCTGCGCATATCGCCTTTCTCTCACGGAATACGTTTCCGCCGCATGGGCTGCGAAGTCCCGGCCGACCTGTCGCACCTGAGCGACAGCAGTTTCTCCAACACCGTCTCAGCCGGAAAAGTAGGCGTGCGCACAGTCGAGCATCTCATGGCGGCCTTTGCGGTCTGCGGCGTCAGCGACGCTCTGGTTGAGATTGACGGCGGCGAAGTGCCGATTCTGGACGGTTCAGCCGGTCATTTCTGTTCGGCTCTGCGTCGGGCCGGGATATGCGGCAGCGGTCGTCCGGCCCTGCGCCTGCACGTCATTAAAAGTGTGCAGGTTGCCGACGGCCAGCGCACGGCGCGGTTGGAACCCTGTCGCCGTTTAGAACTGGATGTTCTTATCGACTTCGAACAGCGCGGTATCGGGCCTCAGCGTTACTGCTGTACGCCCGGTAACGGCTCAGACTTCGAAGACATAATATGGGCGCGCACCTTCGGATTCGCCGCCGACGCCGGAATAATGCGCGCACGCGGCCTGGCCCTGGCCAGTTCACCCGACAACACCGTCATTTTCGACGGCGGCACGCCGATATGCGGCGCTCTGCGCTTTCCTGACGAACCGGCGCGTCACAAGGCGCTGGATGCGCTGGGCGATCTGGCGCTGCTGGGCCTGCCCATCGTGGGGCGCTACGTCGGTCATATGAGCGGCCATGCACTGAACGCGCGCCTAATCAGGCGTCTGCTGTCGGACTCGGATAATTACAGAATCGAATATTGCTGATAACTCAAACAGTGTTTCCGATATGGAGGGAATTGAATGATTACGCGCTACACAAACCCCGAAATGGGCGCCATATGGACGGATCAGGCCAGATACGAAGCCTGGTATCAGGTGGAACTGGCAGCAATGGAAAGCATGGCGGAACTGGGCATCGTGCCGCGTGAGGATTTCGAAGTTGTGAAGGCTGCGACGGTGAAAATCGACCCGGTGAAAATCGACGAAATCGAAGCCGTCACGCGCCACGACATCATCGCCTTTTTAACGCACGTCGAAGAGCAGACCGGCGAATCGGGACGCTGGATTCACTTCGGAATGACATCGTCGGACGTGCTGGATACGGCTTTCGCTCTGCAATTGCGCAGCGCCTCGGCCATAATAAGGGACGATCTTCTCAAACTGGCCGAGGTCGTGCGACGCCGCGCATTTGAACATAAAATGACGCCCATGGTGGGACGCTCGCACGGCATACACGCCGAACCTATTACCTTCGGTCTGGTGCTGGCTTTGTGGTATGCCGAAATCCAGCGTCACATAAAACGCTTCGATGAAGCCACCGCATCCATTTGTGTCGGACAGATTTCCGGCGCGGTTGGCACCTTCGCCCATCTGCCGCCCGAAGTCGAAGAGCGCACCTGTCGCCGTCTGGGTCTGAATGTGGAGCCGGTTTCGAATCAGATCGTTCAGCGCGACCGCCACGCACATTACTTTTCGGCGCTGGCGCAGATCGCCGGTACGGTCGAAAAGATCGCCGTCGAAATCCGCCACCTGCAACGTACCGAAGTACGCGAGGCCGAAGAATTCTTCGCCGGCGGGCAGAAAGGCTCGTCGGCCATGCCGCACAAGCGCAATCCCATCGGCTCGGAAAACATCAGCGGTCTGGCGCGCGTGATACGTGCCAATTCGCTGGCGGCCCTCGAAAACGTGGCGCTCTGGCACGAACGCGACATCAGTCACTCCTCGGTGGAGCGCGTTATTGCGCCGGATTCGACGATTGCGCTGGATTACATTCTGCGCCGCCTGACGCGCATGCTCGACAAACTCAGCGTCTACCCGGAAAACATGCTGAAGAATCTCGAAATCACGCGCGGACTGGTTTTCTCGCAGTCGGTGCTGCTCAAGCTGATACGCAGCGGCGCGCCGCGTCAGGCTTCATACGTCATGGTGCAGCGTAACGCCATGTCGGTCTGGCAGAATCCGGGCGAACATCTGCGCGAAAAACTGCTGGCGGATGAAGAGGTCGTGGGGTATCTTGGCGTAAGCGGTATCGAGGAATGCTTCAATCTCAACGAGCAGTTGAAAAACGTGGATTACATTTTTAAACGGGTTTTCGACGAATGAAATGAAACGCGAAGACTTGAGAGTTTATGCCGTAACCGACCGCCGCTGGGCCAGAGGTCGCGGCCTGCCGGAAATGGTAGCGCAGGCGGTGCGTGGCGGCGCGACGTGCGTGCAGTTGCGTGAAAAAGAGTGCAGCAGCCGCGAGTTCTACGAAATGGCGCTGGAACTGCGCAAGCTTCTGACACGCCTGAATGTGCCGTTCATCATCAACGACCGTATCGACATAGCCCTGGCGGTGAAAGCCGACGGCGTGCATCTTGGACGCACCGACATGCCTGTGGAGGCGGCCCGTCGCATCATGGGTTCGAAAGCCATAATCGGTGTAACGGCTTCGACCGCACTGGAAGTGGGCGCGGCACGCCTGGCCGGAGCCGACTATATCGGACTTGGCGCCATTTATCCCAGTGAAACAAAAAAAGACCACTCGCCGGTCATAGGGCTTGAGGGTCTGCGACTGATACGCAACGCAAACAGTCTGCCCATTGTGGCCACTTCGGGTATAAATGCCCGCAACGCCGCCGACGTGATCGCCGCCGGAGCCGATGGCGTTGCGGTGGTTTCGGCCATATTCGGCGCGTCGAACATCGAACAGGCCGCCCGCGAAGTCGCCTCGGCGGTGAACGTCGGATTGCAGAAACGCAGATGAAGTCTGACGGTGAAAAAACATCCCTCGGAGAATTCGGACTGATAGCCCGCATCGCATCCGAATGGCCGCGCATGGCCGACGGGATGCCGCTGGGTATCGGTGACGACGCGGCGCTGCTGCAACATGCCGGAGGTCGGCAGTTCTGCGTCACTACCGATCTGTTGCTGGAGCGTGTGCATTTTTCGTTCGATTACTGTTCGCCGGCCGATGTGGGCTACAAGTCGGCCATGGTGAATCTGTCGGATGTGGCCGCCATGGGCGCGCGCCCGCGCTGGGCTTTTCTTTCACTGGCGTTGAAGAAGAAATCCGATCCGGCGCTGTTCGAAGGCTTCATGGCCGGTTTTTCGGAAGCGCTGAAAAAACACGGCGTCATACTGGCCGGCGGCGATATGTCGGCCAGTTTGAGCGACGCCTGCGTTTCTGTCACGGTCATAGGAGAGCATCAGGCAGGCTGCGCCGTGCTGCGTTCGGGCGCGAAGGCGGGCGATGATCTGTATGTCTGTGGCGAACTTGGGCTGTCGCGCGCAGGGCTTGAGATGTTTCTTGAGAAGCCGCATGTACAGCCTGAAGACGCCGGTCTGTTGTCCCACGCGCACCGCAGGCCGGAAGCTCTGGTTGAATGCGGTCTTTTTCTGGGTGAGTCTCGTCTGCTGAATTCGATGATCGACGTTTCCGACGGACTGGCGGGCGATGCGGCTCACATCGCCGAAGAATCGGCAGTGGCACTTGAAATCGAAACGTCGCTTCTTGATGCCCGCCCCGAACTGAAACGCTTTGCGGCGCTGCGCGGCGGCGATGTCCTGGATTATCTGTTGCGCGGCGGTGAAGACTACGCCCTGCTTTTCAGTCTGGCTCCGGCAAACGCAGCGGAACTTCTGAAGGAGTTTCCTGCCGGATTGCCGCATCCGCGCCGTATCGGACGCGTCGTTGCCGGCTCCGGCGTGTATCTAGTCGATTCAAGCGGGCTGCGTAGTCCGTGCAGCCGTGGCGGCTTCGATCATTTCTCCTGACAGTTTACTTGCAGGCTCGTTTACTGCCCGGCCAGTGTGGTGTTTAGTTGCTTGAGGCGCTCGGACAGATTTCGCGCTATGTCCATCAGCGCGGCTGGGTTGGTTTCGGCCAGGCTGTTGAAATCGTCGCCGCCGAACACCATGATGTCGCAGTCGGTTTTGGCGCGCACCGTTGCCGAACGCGGCTTGCCGGTTAAACGGCTCATTTCGCCGAAAATCTCGTTTTCTCCGACCTCGCCGACTTTCATGTCGTTCACCAGCACTTCGGCGCGTCCCGAAACCATGGAGTACACTTCGGTGTCGGTTGCGCCCTGGCGGATGATGATTTCTCCGGCGGCAAGATGTTTGAGCTGGAAATGCGGCCTGCGCGAAGCGGCCAGGCTGTTTCCTAAAAGCACCTGCATTATGGAGGAATAAACCGCGAAATATTCCCACAGCAATTCGTTGCGCTTGTCGTCTTTGCGGATTTTCTTGAGTGTTTTTTCCTTGTTGAAGATATCGGCGCGTACCGCCAGATCGAGGCGCGATTCTGTGACGGCTGCGCCCTGCATGGATTCGATGCCAACCAGGTCGCCGTATTCGTAATGAAAAAGCAGGCGGTCGCCATACATGACCGGCGGATTGCCTTCCGTGATGCGGAAGAACAGCTCGCGTCCGTTAACTTCTGCGGAGTTCATAATTTCGCCCTTCTGTATGAGGGCGTTTTCCTCTTCAGGCTCAATGCCGTCCAGCATTTCTTCGGCTATTTCATGCAGACGGCGATTGAGCACGTCGAACTGCGGATCAGTATTCTGAAACGTAATCATGCTTGCCCCCTTGGCGGAAATTCAAAAACTCCCTTCAACGGAATTATAGTCCGGGCCTGAGATTATGCGCAAAGCATTTATATGTCAGAC
>JAKQSH010000024.1 GCA_029570245.1 Deltaproteobacteria bacterium
CGGCCTTCTGTCGGCATTTTTTATCGGGCTTCTTGCTGCTTATTTCGCTCATGTTTTCAAGAGAATCGGCACTGCTGGAGAGGCTGAAAACCGCATTTTATCCGGCTTTGCGAAGTTTGACTTCAAGCATCTTGTTTCAACTGTGGCTCTTCTGACGGTTTTTTTTATTATGCTTGCTGTTATAGCTGTACCGCTGTCTCTTTCTCCGATTCTGCTGGCCTGGAGTTTTTCCATGTCGCCGTTTTTTATTATTTTTCTGTCTTTTATTTCTATTTCTCTGGGACTTGGAATCTTTGTTGTTTTCTTCGCAAGACTGCTGCTCGTTCCAATTGTCGCTGCCGATGAGGAAATATACGGCCATGGTGCTTTTCTTCGTTCCTGGCGGATTACGGCAACTCTGCCCGGACAGTCTTTCGGGGAAAGGCCGATTAATCGTCTGACGGTGCTGCTTACTGTCGTGATGCTTCTGACTGCGTTTCTTAAATCTTTCGGCAGCGCTCCGACCGATATCGGCTATATCGGGCTTCTCACTCAACTCAGCGGGAATTTATCTCAAGGTGCTTCGGTTGATATTCCAAGTCTTATGGAGCAGCTTGTTCCGCCGTCCGAGACAGCTGTTGCGGCGTCTTTTGTTCTTCAGGTTCTGCTGGAAACCTTTTCTACCGCTTTTTTGCTTCTGTCACTGAACCTGTTTTATTTTGATCTTAAAGCCGGGTTGCTCAGGCGGTCTGAAAAAGTTGCTGAAACGGAAACCGCACTTTCCGGCAGGCTGGAAATTTAGTACCGGCAAGGTTTGACTTGAATATGGACGAATGCTAACTTATTTTACCATTCGGCTTGCAGAAGGTTGATAAATGCCAGGAATAGGAGTCATAAGCAACCCGCGTTCTCGTCAGAACCTGAAACACCCCGACAGAATACGCCGTCTGGCCTATATTCTGGGGCAGGGTGGTTCTTCAAAAGCCACCAAAAGCTTTGAAGAGCTTGATCAGGTGATCGACGAGTTCAAGCGCCAGGAGATAGATATTCTGGCCTTGAACGGCGGAGACGGTACAAATCATGTGGTGCTTACCGCCATGATGAAAGCATACGGCGATAAGCCGCTTCCTAAAATAGCATTGCTTCGTGGCGGCACTCTAAATACAATCTCCAATGCCTGCGATATAAAAGGCCGTCCGTCTGGTATACTTTTTAACATCACCGAAAAATATTCCAACGGCGAAGCCTTCGAAATAACCGAACGCGATCTGCTTAAAATAGGCGATATGTATGGTTTTATTTTCGGCAACGGCATAGTCGCAAACTTCATGGAAACATATTATGCCAGCGGATCGCCTTCTCCGACGCAGGGCGCTCTGACGCTGGCGCGTGGAATCGGTTCAATGTTCATCGGCGGTCCAACCATAAGAAAATGGATGGAAAAGGTTTATGCAAAAGTTACGGTTGACGGAGAAGTTCTTCCCATGCGTGAGTGGGTAAGTATTTTCGGCTCCACCATCCGCGAGATAGGTCTGAATTTCAGAGTTTTCCACCGCTGTGAAGAGGAACCTCATTCTTTTCATATGCTTACTCTAGTAAGTCATCCGGTCTGGCTGGTGGCCGATCTGCCGCACATATACTTCGGCAGGCCGCTGCATCCGCGTGTGGGCTATGAAACTGTTGCAAAAGATGTTCTCATAGAAGCTGAGCATCCGTTCGGTTACACCATTGACGGAGATATGCATAAGTGCGAATCCGGCACTCTGAGGCTTACTGTCGGCCCCAGACTGCAACTGATTGTGAAATAATTTCTTAAACGGGTCTGTGTATGTTGAAGTTCAAAATAGCTCACGCCGGATTCACTCATGTCGGTATGAAGCGCGACCATAATGAGGATGCTTATGTAATCGACCCGGAACAGGGGCTTTACATCGTTGCAGACGGCATGGGAGGCCATAATTCCGGTGAAATAGCCTCGAAGATGGCCATTGAAACGGTTGTGAATTTTTTCAGGGCCACCAATGCCGACAACGAAGTGACATGGCCTTACAAATATGACCGCAGCATGGACGAAGCCGAGAACCGCCTGACCGTGTCCGCCAAACTTGCCAACAGTCGTATCTGGGAAATGTCGCAACGAAACGATTTGTATCGTGGTATGGGAACCACTCTGGTTCTGTTGCATGTCTGTAACGACTTGACCTACCTGGTGAATGTCGGAGACAGCCGGGCATATCTGTTCAGAGACGGAAAGCTTGTTCAGCAGACCGAAGATCACAGCCTGCTGAACGACTATCTCAAGAGCGGGCGTATCACACCTGCCGAAGCAGAGACTTTTCCCCACAAAAACGTTATTATCCGTGCGCTTGGAATAAAAAAAGAAGTTCAGGTGGATATTTTCAGGATACCCCCACGTCGCAGCGACGTGTTTCTGATGTGCTCCGATGGTCTCTCAGATATGGTCCCGACCGATGTGCTGGAAGACATTCTGCTCACAACACCCGATATTCGCACTGCCTCAAAGCTGCTGGTGCGTGAAGCCAATCAGCGCGGCGGAAACGACAATATCACGGTCGTTCTGGCGCAGATCGTCTGAGCCGTTCTTCCATGTGTATTCTCATTTTTTCTTTTTAGCTTGTTCGAGTTGAAGTTTCTGATCTTTCTGTAGGATTATGCGGTTGAGTCTGCTTTTGTTGCCGATTTTTGTTCCCGGAAAAACAATCGAATGATCAAGGCTGCATTGCTTGCCTATGCTTACGCCGTTTCCGACTATTGCGCATGGGCCGACAATCGCTTTGTCCATTATCTGTGAATTGTTGCCGATTATTACCGGAGGGATTATCTGAATTTCGTTGCCGAGTTCGACGTTTTCGCCAAGGCACACCAGCCCAAGTTTTTCCTGTGACGGCTTCAGTTTGAAATCAAGCAGCGGGTCGATGTGGGCAAGGCTTATCTCCCGGTTGAGAATCTTCATATTGACCTGGTAATAGGTTTCCGGCGTGCCCAAATCCTGCCAGAAGCCGCTTTCCATCATATAGCCGACGACTTTTTCTCCGTTGAGAATCATTTTCGGATATGCATACTCATTGATACAGGAAAAAATATTGGGTGGAATATATTGGAACACTGCCTGTCCAAGTATGTGCACTCCGGTAAAAACGCCTGAAATGCGAGGGCTTTCACGGATATCTTCGAGCCGTCCTGCAATATTGCGTATGTTTGCGTTTTCGTCTATTTCCACCGCACCGAATTTCTTTGTGTCGGCGCTTCTGGTAAGCACCATCGTCGCTGCTGCCTTGTGCCGGCGGTGAAAATGAATTACATCCTCCAGATCGACATCAATGAGAATGTCGGAGTTTATCAGGACAAAATCTTCTTCGCCCTCGAAAAACGGTTCAACCTGTTTCAAGCCTCCGCCGGTTCCCCACAATTCTTTTTCGCGGGAATATTTTATGTTCACGCCGAGCGTTGAGCCGTCGCCAAGTTCCATTTCGAGTTGTCTGCCCAGATGCCAGACGTTGATGATGATATCGACGATTCCGTATTTCTTCAGCAGTTCTATGTTGTAGCGGATCAGTGGGATATTTGCGACCGGAAAAAGAGGCTTGGGAACGACTTTCGTTAGCGGTTGCAGTCGTTCACCTTTGCCGGCGGCTAATATCATTGCCTTCATTACTTCAACCTCTCTTCATGTCTTGCCAGTACTTCGCGCAGGCCTTCGTACTCCGGCAATCTGTCGAACGCCCATTTCACATAAGAAAGACTGTTGGGAATGAACTTCAGGTACGAGTCGTTTTTCTTCACACGGTCGATGAAAACAAAGCGCCCCGAATCTTTCAGCTTGCGTTGCAGCGTCTGCAGATAGAATGCCTGCTTGAAGGAGTTGCGGTCTATTACCGTCTCGAATTCTTTTTCATACGTGGTGCAATAATATTCGATCAGTTCATCAAGCAGATCATCGTCGAGTTTTACGTAAGAATCGCGCAGCAGCGCCACCAGATCGTAGGGCCACGGTCCCATAAGTGCGTCCTGAAAATCAATGAGGGCGATTTCTTCTTCCGGCAGCACCATCATGTTGCGGCTCTGAAAATCCCGGTGAACCAGAATTTGAGGCATTGATGTAAGTCCGTTGCAGATGCGCTCAAAATATTCCTGTATCGGCCAGATTTCCGGCTCGCGCAGTTTTTTACCATAAAGAGCTTCGATGCCCCATTCAACGTAATGGTCACACTCCCACATCAACAGATCGTAGGCGAAACCGCGATTGAAACCGATAAAATCTTTCTGCTTGCTTTGGCTGTTGTATCGCTGAAATTTTACAAGCAGGTCGATGGCTTTGCAGTACCATTTTCTGCGAGTATCGTTGTCTGAATCCTTAACAAGGTTTCCAACCTGAACATCGCCCAGGTCTTCCAGAAAAACCATGCCGGCGCCGACATCCTCATAATACAGCACCGGTACGCGCAATCCGCCAAGTTCAAGATATTTAAGCACGCTGATGAATGGAAATTCGCCGGGCGGTAATTCTCTTGCAGCTTCTTCAGATTTACCGCTTGTGTGCGGATCGAATTTCATAAGAATAATAGAAGTTGCACCGCTCTCAACATCGCTGAGCTGTATTCTGTAATATTCACGGCTTGATGCGTCTCCCTGCAGCTTTTTTACTTCAAAACGCGGGGCTTGTGCTCCTGTTATTTTTTCTACATACGGCTTAATCAGTTCTTCCAGCATGTTCAGCTTCTCCGGGCATTTACAACTCGTACTTCGTCAGCTTTTCGACCAGTTTCTTTACAGCTTGAGCTTCTTCGCGAGGAATTATAAGCGTTTTCTTCCCGGCACGCACAATAATCATGTTTTCTACATTTACAAGTGCTATCAGTTCCTCCGGGTCTTCGCTGTAAATCATGTTGGATTTCGACTCGTGAGCCAGAACTTTACCATGAATACAGTTGTCATTTTCGTCGCTTTCCATTATTTCGTTCAGTGCGGACCAGCTTCCGATGTCATTCCATTTGTAAGTTGCTTCAACTACTCGCAGGCGGTCTGTTTTTTCCATTACGCCGTAATCTATTGAAATTTTCGGCACCAGTTCGAATCGCTTTGCAAGCTCTGACTCCCATTCTGGCGTGCAATCGGAATCGGCCAGCGGCGCAAGTTGAGAGTAGTGCAACGGCAGGTACTTCCGTATTTCTTCAAGAATGACTTCGCTGCGCCATACAAATTGTCCGGCGTTCCAGTAAAATTTGCCGGTTCTGATATATTCTTCGGCGCTTTTCAGATCAGGTTTTTCTTTAAAACGCACCAGTTTGAACTGTTTTACACCATCGAGGTTTTCGAGGCTCTCACCTTTTTCGAGATACCCGTATCCGGTCGCCGGAAAAGTCGGGTTGATGCCGATTGTATACAGCATGCTGTTTTCTGCAGCGCCGGAGACGGCGGCTCTAATTGTGCGATGTAATTCATTATCGGGGCTTATGTCGTGATCTGAAGGGAGAACAGCCATGACGCAGTCGCCGAATCGCTTTCTGGCGATTACGGCAGCCAAAGCTACCGGAGCTGCCGTGTCGCGCATCAGCGGTTCCCCTATGATGTTGCAGTCCGGCAGTTCCTCAAGCTGCTGTTGCACCAGCGGGACAAATTCCAGATTTGTAAGTACGATAATTCGATCCGGCGGAGCCAGTGGCCTGATTCGTTCGTATGTCTGCTGGAGCAGTGTTTTATTGCCTGTAAGAGCCAGAAATTGTTTGGGGCGCTTCGACGTGCTCAATGGCCAGAATCTTGTACCTTTGCCTCCAGCCAGTATTACGATGCATAGGTTATTGTTAATTTCAGACATCTATCCGCATCCCGCATGAAACCGGCAATTGCCGCTTCGGTTTTTTATGAAATATAATATTTTCAGGTTTGACGCCTGACAGCAAATCAGCATCAATCAGGTATTCTATAGGCATCCGCGTTTATGTGAAAGATTTTTCATGCCGGACGATTAGAATATGGTGTTTCTTTGCGATGCAATGCTCCGCAGTCTGGCGCGCTTGGATACTACAAGAACTCAACAATTAATGTGTATTCAGACGAAAGTTCAGCTCTCCCGTGTTTGTATCGGGGTATATGGAAGGGTTCGATGTCGGTGGCTGTGGGAGTGAACGGCATGGGTTTCCGGCTTATAAAAAAACCCGCCGTATTGCAGGCGGGGAAGTCAGTTCGGGTATGAGTCGTTTACGTTTCGTTCGGCAGTTCTCCCAGTTCGGCCAGCGAAAATACCGGGCCGTCTTTACACACAAGTTTGCCGCCGACGTTGCAGCGTCCGCACATGCCGATACCGCATTTCATACGGTTTTCGAGCGACAGGTAAATCTGCTCCGGCGTGAATCCCACGTCTTTCAGAACCGGCATTGTGAACTTGAGCATGGCCGGGGGGCCGCAAATAATAACGATCGAATCGGCGGGCGAGGTGACTTTTTCTTTTACGATGCTCGGAACGAAGCCTACATTACAATGCCACTCCGGGCGCCAGGTTTCCTCGTCTTTTATGGCGTCAACAGTGACATGCATGTCGATGTCGTCGCCGGCTTTCCATTCGTCGAGTTTGTCGCAGTACAAAAGCAGATCAAGACAGCGTGCGCCGTAAACTGCCGTAACCTGTTTGAACTTTTTGCGGTTTTCCGGGGCGCGAATGTACACGATTGAAGAACGCAGCGTCGAAAATGCGCAGCCGCCGCCTATGATTACGATGTTTTTACCTTCCATTTTGTCCCAGGGATACCAGTTGCCCAACGGTCCGCGCACTCCCATAATGTCGCCGGGCTTCATACTGTGCAGATACCCGGAAACGACTCCCATCTTCTGCACGGTAAAAAGCAGATAGCCTTTTTCGGTCGGTGAAGATGCGATGCCGATAGGGATTTCGCCTTTGCCGGGAATGGACAGCTCGCAGAACTGACCGGGGATGAATGTGAATTTTTCTTCATCTTCCTTGTTGAGAAAAACCAGCTTGAAAGTCTTTAAGGAATGATCGCCCGTTTCGGTGATGATCTCGTCGATTTTTACAGGGTAGGGCAGAAACGGATTCATGCTCTTGTCGATCATGGTCTTACACTCATTTCGTGAAATTGTTCATCAGTTCGCAAACGCGCCGGATGTCGATGTTGACCGGACAGGCTTCAACGCAACGTCCGCAACCTACGCACATAATTCCTTTTTCGTATTTATCTAGGTAATATTTTATTTTGTGCATGAAGCGATTGCGCACGCGCTGAACCTTTTTGCCGCGTGGATTATGGCCGGATGCATGCAGCGTATATAGCGGGAACATGCAGGAATCCCATATGCGCAGACGATCGCCTTCGCGTTTGTGAATCTCGTCCTGGATGTCGAAGCACCAGCAGGTCGGACACAGGAAAGTGCAGGCGCCGCAATTTATGCAGCCGTTGGCGATATCTTCCCACATGGTCGAATCGAAAAGATCGTTGACGACTTTCTCTTTGATTTTATCGGTCGGTGCGGCCTGCGGTGCATTTGTGTCTGGCGTCAGTTTTTCAATTGCGGCCAGCTCAGCAGCAGAAACGTCGTTTCCGCCCATCGCCGCCAGTGCTTTCTCTCCTTTTTCGGTCAGACTTTTCGCAATATATTTGTCGCCCAGATCATAAAGCGCCACGTCAAGTCCGCGAATGTCGTATGGGCCGCTGAAATTTTCGGTGGCAAACATCTTAGAGTCAAGGTCGTTGCGGCAGATTCCGACGAGTGTTGTCGCCGCGTAACGCTTGATCCACCAAGGGTCTTTGTAATCTTCGGTGTCGAAATTCACATCCATGACTTTGAAAGACATTGCGTCGTATGGACGGATTCCGAACACCACCTGCGGCGAATAGTCCTTGGGGCTTTCCTTCATTATGTGATGGTCGGGCTTGTGCTCGTCGATGCTGTATTCGAGCATTCTTTCGGACTGCGGGAAGATAAGTCCTTTGGGGGACTTGCGCGTTTTGCGGTATTCAAAGTCCGGCTTGTCGCCGTCTTCAAAAAGCTTGAACTCGTGGAACTTGCCGACTTTGACCGGCACGAAAACCCGGTACGATTTCCGAAGTCCGTCCGCTGCCTTTATTAAAGCATCTTTTGTAAAGCTTTTGGTCGTCATCTTAGTTTCCTCTGGACTTCTTCATTTGAAGAAATCGTTCAGGTCGTCCAACTTGTAATGATCCAGCAGTGGACGCATTTTTGGGTCAAGGCCGGATTCGAAACCGTAAATTTCCTTGGCATCGGCGTTCAGTCTGCTGGTGAGATAGCGCACCGGAATGTCGATGGGGCAGGCGCGTTCGCATGCGCCGCAATCGGTGCAGCGTCCGGCCAGATGCAGGGCGCGCAGGAAATGGAACGTAAGGGTGTCGGTTTCGTCCGAGCTCTTGCCAACCCACTGAGGACGCGACTCGTCTACAAAACAAGTCGGGCAATAGCACATGGGGCAGGCATTGCGGCAAGCGTAGCAACGGATGCAGGGGCTGAAGGTTTTCTCGAAAAATTCCCAGCGTTCCGCATCGCTCATGCTTTCCGATTTCTTGACATCTTCCGGTTTTATGTAAGTTTCCGGGTCCGCAACTTTATCGCCGATAATTTCGTCATACTCTATCGGATTGTGATGCGCGCAGATTTTACAATTGCGGCTCAGGAAATCGGCCTTTTTTAGAACATCGGTTTTGTCTCCGGCTTCAACCGCAAAGGTGTCGCCTTTGTCGATGACCGATACGATTTCCACATCGCCGTATTTGTCGATCACCTGGCTTTTGTCGATCATGCCGGAGCAGGGCAGGCCGATTATATAAAGCTGCTCGCGTTTTATCTGGTTTTCCTGAACCAGTGTTACCAGGTTACGCGCCACGCAGCCAGTAGCCAGAATTCCCACCTTGTCCTTGCGCCCGATTACGTAATTGGCAAGATTCATGGCGCAGTTTGCGTCCCATATCAGCTCGTCGGCCTTGGCCGGATCGCTGACGATAACGGGATAGTTCACCATCGGGACGCTGCCTTTGCGGAAGCCGATGAAGCAATCGACTTTCTTTTCGGTAAGCAGGCGCTTGGCCGCTTCACGTATTTTTTCGGTATATCCAGTCACTAGATCACCTGTGCCTTGGTTTTAATAAGCTGATGGGCCGGACCCGCCTGCTTGACGCTGGCGATTACCTCTTTGGCCGTGGCTGCGAATTTCGGGCCTTCGGCTGCGGATATCCAGGAGAAATGCAGGCGGCGTTCGTCGATGCCGACATGCTTGAGCAGAGCCTTGAGCATCGTAAATCTGCGACGTGCATAGAAATTACCTTCTATGTAATGACAGTCACCGGGGTGGCAGCCCGATATCCATACTCCGTCCGCTCCACTGCGGAACGCCGCCAGTATCATTTTGGGGCTTATGCGACCGGTGCATGGAACTCTGATAACCTTGAAGTTTGTTGGATACTGCAAGCGGTTGACTCCGGCCAGATCGGCGGCACCGTATGTACACCAGTTGCAGAGTATCGTTACTATCTTCGGTTCCCATTCAGACATTTTATATATCTCCCTATCCGGCTTTCACTTCGTCCGGTTTAAAGGAACATTTCGTTAATCTGGGCGATAATCTGCTCTTCCGTGAATCCCTTGGCAAAAATCGCGTTCGAGCGGCAAGCGGCCACGCACAGCCCGCAGCCTTTGCAGAGTATCGGGTTGATCTCGGATTTGCCGGCGTTGGGGCCACCTTCGATGAAGCGCGGCGCGCTGTAGGGGCAAACCTCGACACAGACGCCGCAGCTTGAGCAATGACGCTGATCGACGTAGGCCACTGTTCCGGCGATATTGATATTTTTGCGGGCCAGCAGCGTCGTGGCGCGCGATGCGGCGGCGCGGGCCTGCGTGATGCTCTCGTCGATGCCTTTGGGATAGTGCGCCAGACCACAGAGGAACACTCCATCGGTGGCGAATTCGGACGGGCCGAGCTTTACGTGAGCTTCGAGGAAGAAGCCGTTTTCGTTGAGCGTGACCTTGAACATCTGTGCCAGCTTCTCGTCTCTGTATGGGACAATAGCGCTTGCCAGTGTGAGCAGGTCAGCCTTGATTTCCCATTCCTGACGCAAAGCCGGGTCTTTTACTCTAATAATCAGTCCTTCCGGTGTCGCTTCGACTTCCGGTTTTTCTTTTACGTTGAAGCGTATAAACTTGACGCCCAGTTTACGCGCTTTTTCGTAGATCAACTCGCGCAGACCGTAACTGCGAATATCGCGATAGAGGATGTAAACATCCATATCCGGCCTGAGTTCCTTCAGCGAAACCGCCGATTCGAGTGAGTGAGTGCAGCAAACGCGTGAACAATATGGACGACCGGGCTCACGCGAACCGACACACTGGATAAACACAGCGGAATTGATGTCTTTAAGTTTCGGGTCTTTGTTGATAAAGCGCTGGTCGAGTTCGTGATGAGTGACTACTCGCGGGTCTTTTCCGTACAGATATTCCGTCGGTTTGTAAGAACCGGCGCCTGTTGCCACTACCGCCACGCCGTGGCGCAGGGTTTTCTTTTCGCCGTTTTCGACCAGCGTCGAAGTGAAGTTGCCGACAAAGCCGTCAACAGCTGCCAGTTCCGTGTTGGTGTGAACGGTTATCTGCTTGTCCGACATGATGTCGGCTTTCATTTTGGCGAGTTCGTCCTGTACGTTTTCGCCCATCCAGGTTTTGTAAAGCTTGTTGGCCTGACCGCCGAGCTGCGGGTCGCGCTCGATCAGATGAACTTCGTAGCCCTGGTTGGCCAACGTTTTAGCCGCAGTCATGCCCGAAACGCCGCCGCCGATGACCATGGCGCTCTGCAGAATGTCGAGGCGGGCTTCCTGCAGGGATTCTGCGCGCGAAACCTTGGCTACGGCCATGCGCACCAGGTCTTTCGACTTTTCGGTGGCCAGTTCGGGTTCTTCTTTATGTACCCAGCTTACATGGTTGCGGATATTGGCAAACTCGAACAGATATTTGTTGAGTCCGACAGCTTCCATTGTTTCCTGAAAGAGAGGCTCGTGGGTTTTGGGCGAACAGGCCGCAACTACAACTCGATTGAGTCTCTGTTCTTTTATGGTGCGCGCCAGAAGCTCCTGGGCGTCCATCGAGCAGGCATACAGTGTGTCGGTTGCGTAAACGACGTTCGGCAGGTCTTTTGCGTATTCGGCCACACCGGGAACATTTACAACACCGCCGATGTTTTTGCCGCAGTGGCAGACGAAAACACCCACGCGAATTCCAGCGTCTCCGGCGATTTCAGCCTCGGCGGTTTTTTCTTCTTCCTTCGTCATTGTTCCGCGAGCGCCAGCCAGATATTTGCTGACTGCGCCGGCTGCTCCGCCGGCCTCCATGACGGTTTCGGGGATGTCTTTGGGGCTGTTCAGAATTCCGCAGGCGAAAATGCCTTTGCGGCTGGTTTCCAGAGGCTCGAAGGTGCTCTTTTCGGCAAAGCCGTAACGGTCGAGCTTGAGACCGAAATCCTGCGCCATTTTGCGCGTGTATTCTGGAATCTGGAAGCCGACCGACAGCACCACCAGATCGAATGACTCTTCCATGCGGTCGCCGTTTTCGGCGATGTAGCGCAGGGTGACATCTTTGGTGACGGGGTCTTCGAAAACGCGGCTGACCATGGAGCGGATATAACGGATGCCGTGCTGTTCTTCTACGCGGGTGACGTACTCGTCGAAACCTTTACCGAAGGCGCGCAGGTCGATGTAGAAGATGGTAGCTTCCACAGATGCATCGTGCTCGCGTGCGATAACTGCTTCTTTCGATGCGTACATGCAGCAGACCGACGAACAGTAGTCTTTTCCGCAGGTGCGGTCGCGTGAGCCGACGCACTGAATCCAGGCGATTTTTTTCGGGTCGCCGTGATCGGACGGACGGAAGACGTGTCCCTGCGTGGGACCGGACGCCGACAGCATACGTTCAAACTGAATCGAAGTGATGACGTTGTCGTAAATTCCGTAACCGTATTCGCCGCGCAGCTGGGCTTCGAATTCTTTTCCGCCCGGAGCAAGAACAACTGCGCCGACCTTTATTTCCTCGATTCTCTCTACTGTTTCGTAATTGATGGCGTGAACGCCGCAAATCTGCTGGCATACGCCGCAATTGCCTGTGTTAAGATGCACGCAGGCTTTATCGTCAATTACCGGAATGCGCGGGACCACCTGCGGATAATAAATTTTTACTGGTTTTTTCCAGCCGAGTCCTTCGTCGAACGGATCGGGCATGACGATCGGCTTGAGAGGAGTAAGGTCTTTCATTTTGAGGAAGCCAACCGGACAGGTCTGCACGCATGCGCCACAGGCGCGGCAGAGATGCTGGCTTACTTCGATGCCTTCCTTCGTGATTTTCAGAGCTCCGGCGCC
>JAKQSH010000035.1 GCA_029570245.1 Deltaproteobacteria bacterium
ATACCTGCTGAGCGCACGAAGCCTTGGAGAAGAGCTGGATGTTCCCGCTTTTTCGGCCATAGCTACCACAACAGGAGCATCCGTTCTTCTGGGAACTGCGGCAATAAGCGGCATACCAATCAGGCCGGCATCCGGCGAAGCATTTTTATATCTGCTGCTGGCGGCACTGATACCGCAACTTGTCGGACACACGGCCATTACATGGGCATTGCACCGGACTTCGCCCGCACTGAGTGGAATCGCAATTCTGGGAGAACCCGTCGGTGCTGCTATTATCGGCTGGCTGTGGCTGGGACAGAACATTCCGTTCGGAGTCGGCGCAGGCTGTGCTTTGACAATTGCGGCTGTCGCACTCGCTGTTCTGAAAAGAGCAGATGAGGAACGCCCGGCAAACGCTACTGTCCAATAAGCGTTCCGATATTCGTATCTGCAAACCGAAAGAATCTGCAAATGAAATCAATAACAGAATATTCGGTTTTCATAAGTGCCGGAGAAAGCTCCGCCGACAGTCTGGGCGCCGCCGCAATCAGGGCCGTGCGCAATTGTCTGCCTGAAAATGCATATATCGACTGGCGCGGCTCGGCGGGGAGAGCGATGCGCGAAGCCGGTGTGGAAGCGGTCTGCGGTCAATCGACGCCATCGGCGGCAGGGCTGCTGGAACTTCTGCCGCGCGCCCGCGAACTGTATGAGTTCCGTCGGAAGCTTTTTTCTGCGGCGCTTGACAGACATTATGATCTGGCTCTGCTGATAGACATGCCGGATTTCCATTTGCCGCTTGGGCGCCGACTCATGGCCGCCGGAATTCCGGTGCTGCTGTATGTTCCGCCGCAAACATGGGCATGGCGCAGCAGCAGAGCCGCAGACCTGCCCGGATGCTGCAACCGCGCGGCTGTGCTGTTCGAATTTGAAAAACGCCATCTGGCCCGCTTCGGAGTGCAGGCCGAATATGTCGGTCATCCCATCCTTGACGGCTGGCACACAACCGAAAAACCTGCACCGGAAAAATCCAGGGCTCTGCGTATAGCCCTGCTGCCCGGAAGCCGTATACATGAAATCGCCTGCAACCTGCCGCCCATGCTTGAGGCCGCTGAATTGCTTGGCAATAGAGGTTTCGAGTTCGAAGTCGTTCATATGTCGGAAAATCGTGAGCAGATATACCGCCTGCTTGACGCTTCAGCGTCGGTGAAGCCAATTGAACGCAGCTATATGCAACCGGATGCATACGATCTGGCGCTCTGCGGCGCGGGGACTGTTTCGCTCGAACTGGCCGCAGCCGGAACGCCTTTTGTGCTCTGTCATCGTATAAGCCACGTAAGCTACACACTTGCACGGCGTTTCATAAAAACCGGACTGTTCGCCATGCCCAACATTCTGGCAGGCTACGCCGCCGCGCCGGAACTGATTCAGGCTGAGTGTCGCGCCGGGCGTATTGCAGAGGAAGTTATGCACATGCTTTGTGACGGCGGCGCAGAACGGCAGAGGAAAGCCTGGATGCGTCTGGGCTCGGATTTGAAACGTAAACCGTGCGATTCGACGATTGCGGAACTGATACTGGATATGCTTGACATAAAACCGCGCAGTAAGACATCATTCGAAAGCGCCTGAGAGAATTTCCGGCGCAGAAAGGAACACGGATTTGAAATCAGGAGCCTTCAGGCTGTTTCTGGGTATCGCGACGCTGATCTGCATTACGCTGATGGTCGTAAATGTTTCGAGAATAGGACAGGAAAATGAGTCCGACAGTAATGTTCCGAAACAGGACGGCGATGCCCGTCTGGAAATGAAAAAATACCGGGCCGGAATGAAGCAGATGAAAGAACTGCGCAATGCCAGATCAGAAATGCGCAGCATGGCGCAACGTCGCCACGCCGCAGGATTGCGCCCGATCGAACAGAACGTAATAGACCCGGCAGCAGCAGAAAAGAAAAACGCAGGACATGTCACTGGCGACTCAGCCGGTATGCGCAACGAGATCAAGTATAAGGTTTCAATTTATTCGCCCAATCCATCAGGAGCCGTCAATCAGCTACAAAAGGCCATCCGCCGCGCAGGGCTGGAAGACATCCCGGAATTGTCCGAAGGTATGGAAATAAAGCTTATGATTCCGCAGACAGCTTACAATAAATTTGTAGAAAATCTGCAAAGTCTTGGAAAACTGAAGCTTGAAAGAACCCGTTTCCGCAGCGACACCCCGCCCTCGGCGCCGGTGCCTTTCGAAATAACCATATTCAAAGACGAAAAAGCCGAATAATGCAACGTCGCCGGATTTTCTTC
The DNA here is from genome assembly GCA_029570245.1 of Deltaproteobacteria bacterium. Taxonomy (GTDB): domain Bacteria; phylum Myxococcota_A; class SURF-8; order SURF-8; family SURF-8; genus JAKQSH01. The sequence goes on from JAKQSH010000035.1 coordinate 2,275, forward strand.
ACTCACAACCGATTTCACCGCGCAGATATTCTTCTCTTCCTGCCATGACATTCACCAGTTCAGCAACCGCCGCTTCGTAAGAGGCCATGTCCGGGTTGCGGTCACGTTCGTCAACGCTAACCGCATCATATAGATACTCCTGCAAAGCCGCCGCGAGGTCGGGCAGACGCCGCCAGAGGTCGCTGTCCAGATACTCGCAGATGCGCGCTTTATAACGCTCCAGCAATTCTTCGTCGTTCAGCACCAGATGAATCAGCAGATTGCACCAGCATTCTTCAGAACCGATCTCGAAACCGTTTTTGGTGATTCCATTCAGCCACCAGTGATCGGCTTGAGGATCGACGCAAAGGTGCTCAATCTCCCTGTCGAAAAGACAGCCCCAGGTCAGGTCCATATCCCATGGATAAAATTCCCAGCGGTCAGAACCGGAAACGTTCTGATACGAAAAATAGAAATTGTTGGTAACGGAATCGGCGTTCTGGAGAAGAGCGATAACAGCCAGATAATCAATATATCTGTCGATATCCACGACCTGCCGTGTGCGGGTGGTCACGGTGGGACGCTCGAAACCCGAATCGACATAATCGGACCAGAGCGTATTTTCCAGAAAATCCGCCAGATCGGAAAAATCGTTTTCGTCGGCGCCGGCGTTCTTTTCGTAATAGTCCGAATACGCCTCACCTTCAAGCATTTTCACCATGGAGCCGTATGTGTATGGAACGGAAGCTTCATACATGGAACGCTCGCGGTCGCGCCCGTTATGCTCCAGGAAATTTTCTCCGATGCGTTCGACTTCCAGCATAAGCCCATAATAAGCGCCGTTGATGTCAAGCTTGACATAACGGGTGCGAGGTGTAGGGATATCAGTAAGAGTACGGAAAAGGTGATAGGAAATGAAACTGCGCATAAGTGTGAAGTCGCCCCAGTCCGACTTGTAATTAATTTTTCGCGAATAGCCGGGGTTATCGACATCTTCGGGAAACATAATGCGGAAACTGCGTTTGGGAAAGTTTCTGGAGTAGTTCCCAAGTATGCGCAGTTTTTCGCCAACACCGTATGCCGTGCCGTCAACCGTCAGCGAGCAGTCGTACCATTTATCGTACGCATATTCGTGAATCTCTGTGAAATCAGATTCGGACATGGTAAGTTCGGCCTTCAGCAGATCATCCGGCATGCAGAATCCGTGCAGGCAGGCTTTGGAATCGCGACACTGCGAAACGTCCGTACAGGCTCCGCAGGAGCCGTCCGGCAGACAGGCTTCGAGTTTGCGGCACTCGGATGCGTCGGCACACTTTCCGCAGAAGCCGTCATGGCAGGCAGTATTCTGCGGGCAATCGCGCGCTTCTTCACAGGAAATCGGCTCGTCATTCTCCGGTTCATTTTCAATGTCACCGTCCTGCTGATTGTCAGAATCGCCGTCTTCGCTGTCGCGCTCAAGAATCTCTTCGGAGTTGTCAAAGTCGCCATCGCTTCCGTCCGTTTTTTCGACATCCGAGTCAATCTGAAATTCCTGTGAATCCGAATCCTCATCGCCATCCGGCGCAGAAGAAGAATCGTCCGTGGAACAGGAATACAAAATGGCTGCAAATATCATCAGAATGATGAACGTATTTATTGAACTCCGCATAATTGATCTCCCTGCATATGTCACCGCTGAATATTCAGCAATAATGTTAAGTTTCCATTTGGACCTCGTCAAGGAAAGCTTTTCGCCATATAAAGACATTCCTGCGTCGGATATTTTCTCAATCCTCAATTTGACATAAGGCACGCTGGAAACTATGCTCTCAGTCAATCAATATGGAAGGAGCAAGCAGCCATGAGAACCGTTATAGCCTGCATCTTCACTTTGTCGCTGATATTCACAAGCTTTCAGGTCTTCGCGCAGGAATCATCGGACAACGGCGGCAATGCGGCGCAAAGCATCGAAGAAAAAATAAAACATATGGATGCGCTGTGGGCCGACAGACACAAAAACGGCATATCGCAGCAGGGGCTTGAGTATGCGCGCATGCTCCTAAGGGAAAATGCAGGCAGCTACGATGTCGCATGGCGCACAGCCCGCGCGGCTTTCTGGGTGGCGGAACACAGCAGCGACAAGAAAGTAATGGAGGCAACGGGCAAAGAGGGCTACGAGGCGGGCCTTAAAGCCATCGAACTGAAACCGCAGGGAATCGACGGATACTACTGGGCCTCGGCGGCGCTGGGGCAATATGCCACCGGAGCCGGAATACTCAAGGCGCTCTTCAGGGGACTGGGAAGCAAATACGAGGAACTGTGCGAAAAAGCGCTTGAAATAAACCGGGCGCACGACTGGGCCGGACCGCTGAGAGCATACGGACGTTACTGGTACTCTCTGCCTGCGGTTAAGCGTGATCTCGACAAATCTAAAAAATACCTGGAAGAAGCAGTAAAGCTTGCCCCCATGAACCTGCGCAATCACGCCTACCTGGCCGACACTTATTTCATGGCGGAAGAAAAAGACAAAGCGCTTGAACATTACACAATCTGCGCAAACGGCAAAGCGGAAAGCAACGATTACCCGGACGCCATACTTCAGAAAAAATACTGTGCCGGAAAACTGGCCGAACTGAAAAAATGAACTGCGATTAATAATCATTAACTTTCGACAGATTTTCCTTATCAAAATCCAATTCAGCGCTAACATTGTCGGAAATACCGTTCGGCGACAGGCAGACTCGCAGCTGTGTGAGTCTGCCGATGTCGCTGATGCAAACGGCGAGGGCGTAAAATGTCTAAAATCAGTACTGGTCTTTATATAATTGCATTTATCTCGATTGCAGTATTTTCTGCCTGTGGAGCAGAGGATGATTCATCCGGCGAAGGTGAAAGCGACGGCGATGCTGAACTTTCGGAATCGGATACGGAATCCGAAACAGAAGTCGAAAGTGAGTCTGAACCGCTGAGTCTGAAAATAATGACCTACAATGTCATGTGCATTTTCTGCGGCGCAGGTTACGACAGCTGGAAGAAACGCCTCGAATACTTCAAGGATATTTTCCAGCGCCACGACCCGGATATTCTGGGCATTCAGGAGTTGTTCGCAGAAAGCGACACAAACGATTTTCATGCCGACCTGCCGGATTACGACGTGCTGTATTTCAAAGACGACACCGGAGAATCAATTCTTACGGAGTATCCTGACGCCTCCATTTTTTACCGTCGTGGAATGTTCGAAGTGCTGGATAATGGTTACTACTGGCTGAGCGAAACACCCGACACTCCGTGGTCAGGCGGCTGGGCGGATTCCAATCTGTGGCGGATAGTGGCCTGGGCGCATTTCAGACACATCGAAAGCGGACGCGAATTCTATTTCGCCAGTACGCATTTCGACAACAACTACCCGAACCAGGAACACAGCGCACCGCTGGTGCTTTCAAAAACGCAGCCATGGGCCGAACGGATGCCGGTTATTTTCGTAGGCGACTTCAACTCGAAGCCGGATTCGATAGCTTACGGCATATTGGCGAACGGTGCGGAAGGCTCCGACTTCCACCTGAAGAACACCTTTGATTTTACTGAACAGTGGAACGCCTTTTCCAATATGGAAGATGCGCCGGTATATGATCCCGCACACCGCATCGACCACATATGGGTAGCCGGAGATTACGGGTACAGCAGCAAGTACTGGACGGTTGACGTAAGCGTATACGGCGAAAACAACCTGCCGCCCTCGGACCATTATCCGATGGTGGCGGAAATTACTTTTTAATGATACAAGCATAAACATGAACTTTTTTTTGCGGAGAAAAAAAATGCCCGGACTTGACACGCCGCTTTCATTCAAGGGACTTAAGCTTGCAAACCGCATTGTCATTCCGCCCATCGCCAGCGACACCGCCACGACGGAAGGACGCGTAACGGAAAAAACACTCGACAATTACCGCCGTCTGGCCGACTCCGGCGCAGCGATGATAATTGTAGAACACTGCTTCTCACTGCCGTCCGGACGCTTCAGCGAAGGTCAGATCGGCGTTCACGATGATGCAAGCATCGAAGGCCTAAGCGCCATCGCAGATATAATCAGAAAGGCTGGTTGCGTATCCTGCCTGCAGGTTTCAAACGCCGGAAGCCGCGTGAAACCCGGAACGCTCAGGCATGCACCGCTGGCGCCGTCGGCTGTGGTAAACAATCAGATGCCGGGAGCGGAGATGCCGCAGGCCATGACGCTTGAACAGATAGACCAGGCTGTTTCGGCGTACGCCGATGCGGCCCTGCGTGTTAAAAAGGCCGGATTTGATTCTGTAGAACTGCACGCCGCCCATGGTTTTCTGCTCAGCCAGTTTCTTTCTCCGCTTACGAATCTGCGTGAAGACGAATTCGGCGGCGATCTGGCGGGACGCTCACGAATCCACTTCGAAATCATCAGGGCTGTACGCTCGAAAGTCGGCGGAGATTATCCGGTCTTCATGCGCCTCGGAGCCTGTGACGATATGGAGGGCGGACTTAAGCTCGAAGAAACAAGCGCTCTGGCACCGGCGCTGGCCGCAGCCGGAATCGACATGCTTGATATTTCCGGCGGCCTGCAGGGTTCGCGCCCGCAGATCGACAGTGAAGGTTATTTCTCTCATTATTCCGAGGCGATCAGAAAAGTGGTATCGGTTCCGGTGCTTACAACCGGCGGCATAAAAACGCCGCAGGCCGCCGATGCGCTGATTCGCGAAGGCAAAGCCGATCTGGTGGGAGTTGCCCGCACGGTTATGAAACATCCGCACTGGCCCAGGCAGGCGCTTGCCGCGTTGTAATCTGAACCCGTATTTACATAAAAATAATGCGCGCCGGAAGGGCGCGCATTATTTTTATTCCGTCAAGCGAACTCAGTAGCTGCGATTCATGGCTCTGGCCTGCTCGGTAAGACGGGCCACTCGATCTTCCATTGCAGGATGAGTCGAGAATAAAGTGGCGAACTGGCGTCCGGTAAGAGGCGAGGCAATAAACATATGCGCCGTAGCCGGACCGGCTTCCTGCATGGGGATGCGCTCGACTCCGGCCTGGATTTTCTGCAACGCAGACGCTAAGGCCAGCGGATCGCCGGTAATTTCTCCGGCCCTGGCGTCGGCGTGGTATTCACGGCTGCGCGAAACCGCCATCTGAATAAGCAGAGCCGCAATCGGCGCTACAATGGCAAGTGCGATCATCGCCAGCGCACCGCCACCTCGATCATCATCACGGCTGAATCCGCCGAAAACCGCACCCCACTTGGCCAGCCAGGCGATTGAGCTTATGGCGCCCGCCATTGTACCGACCATGCTGCCGATGAGGATGTCGCGATGCTTTACGTGGGCCAGTTCATGCGCAAGAACGCCTTCTATTTCGCGTTCGTTCAGCAGTTTCAGCAGACCTTCAGTAGCCGCAACGGCGGCATGGGACGGATTGCGCCCGGTTGCAAAAGCGTTGGGTGTTGCAGATGGAATTATATAGACTTTCGGCATCGGCAATCCGGCCTTCTGCGCCAGTCTTTCAACTATTCCGTACAGGCGCGGACTGTCAGCACGCGTCACTTCCTGCGCATGGTACATGGCCAGAACAATCCGATCCGAAAACCAGTATGAAAAGAAATTCATGGCGACCGAAATCACCAGAGCAACCGCCACACCGCCCTGCCCAGCAAGCGCTCCACCAACAAAAACCAGCAGCGCGGTCATGGCTGCCATCAACAGTGCGGTTTTAAAAAAGTTCATAACATCCTCCTTTAAAGCAAACGCCTTTCCGGCAATAATCTAAGCACGCTCAGTGCAAAATCAAGTGCTGAAAACAATTGAAGATAAAAACTCCTGCATTTCTGGACAGACGACAATTACCGATTAGAATTTGACTGAGGGCATTGCGGCATTATCTTTACATACAGGGAGAATTGATTTCTTTCAGGATGTATTTATTGGAAGAGTCGGTGAATATGGTCGCAGAAAATAAAAAACACAGAGTAGTCATAATCGGCGGAGGCTTCGGCGGTTTGCACGCCGTAAAACAGTTTGCCGGAAATAAAAGTGTCGAAATCACACTTATAGACAAACGCAACTTCCACCTGTTTCAGCCGCTTCTTTATCAGGTGGCTACCGGCGGCCTTTCATCGGCCAACATCGCCTCGCCCATACGCTCCGTTGTAAAGAAGCAGAAGAACGTGCGCGTATTGATGGAGCATGTAAAAGACATCGACCTGGCGTCCAGACGAGTGCGCTTGGACTTCGAAGATATTGAATACGACTCGCTTATTGTCGCCACCGGCACAAAAAGCAGCTACTTCGGTCACAACGAATGGGAACGCTTTGCGCCGTCGCTGAAGACGATTGAAGACGCCATAGAGATGCGCCGTCGCATTCTGCTGGCCTTCGAAATGGCGGAAATAGAAAAAGACCCGGAAAAAATCAGACAATGGCTTACTTTTGTTGTGGTCGGCGGCGGTCCGACAGGCGTTGAGCTTGCAGGAGCAATCGCTGAAATATCCAGAAGCACGCTGAGAAAAGATTTCCGCAACATACATCCACAGGATGCAAACATCATACTGATTGAAGGCTCTGACCGTATTCTTGGGGCATACGAAGCAATTCTTTCTCAAAAAGCCGAAGAGCAACTGGCTGGTCTGGGTGTAAAAATAGTCAAGAAAACTTTCGTTACCGACATCAGCGACAGGTTTGTAAAAATAAAATCACCGGACGGAAAAGAAGAAGCAATTTCGTGCAGAACAGTACTGTGGGCCGCCGGAATCGAATCATGCTCGCTGGGCAAGAAACTGTCCGATCAGATCGGTGCGCAAACCGACCGCATGGGCAGAGTATTCACAAACAGCGATTGCAGCCTGCCGCAGCACCCGGAAGTCTTTGTTATCGGCGACCTTGGGCATTTCAAGGGTCGCGACGGCAAGCCGCTTCCGGGCGTGGCGCAGGTTGCCATTCAACAGGGCAGATACGTTTCAAAACTGATACAACGCCGCCTGAAAAACGGCAACATGCCGCCTTTTGCTTACCGCGACCTTGGCAGCATGGCTACAATCGGAAGATCACGCGCTGTTGCACAGATCGGTTTTGTTAAATTATGGGGATATCTGGCCTGGGCGGCCTGGCTATTCATTCACCTTATAGGTCTCGTTCAGTATTCCAACCGAGTTCTGGTGCTGGCGCAATGGACATGGAATTACTGGTCGTTTTCCCGTACTGCCAGACTGATAACCTACCCATGCTGTACAAATACTCAATTGCAGGAAGAACTCGAAAAAAAACGCTGCGACGGCGATAACGCCAAATTTCAGTAAATGCCGTCCAGCCACTTGCGCAGGCGCACGCCGTAATCGTCTCCGGCTGTAAGCGCCACATCGCTGTGTCCGGCTCCTTTTATTACATACATCGACTTCGGCTCGCCGGCTGCTTCGTAAAGAGCCAGACCTTCTTCGTAAGGAATGAGATCGTCTCGATCACCGTGCAACACCAGCACAGGCGCATGAATATTTGTTAGTTTGCTTATGGAATCGTAACGCTCCACCTTGAAAATGTAAGCCGTAGGCAACATCGGCAACAGTTTTTTCGCAACCGATGGAATTGAACGGAAAGTGGATTCGAGCACCAGTCCTAGAATGTTCCGGTTCTGAGCCACTTCACAAGCCACCCCGCCGCCCAGCGATTTTCCGAATATGATGATCTGGTTTTCTGGAATGCCTTTTGCGGAAACAAGCCATTCGAAAGCGGCATTTCCACAGGAATACAGAGACTCCTCGCTGGGGTTGCCTTCGCTTTTACCATATCCAGGATAATCTACAAGCAACAGGCCGCAACGCATTGGCTCAAGCTCTGTACGGATAAGCGCCCATTCAAAAACGGTCTGAGCGTTGCCGTGGAAGAAAAGAATGGTGGGGCGTTTGGGCGGAGCGGGCCAGTACAGGGAATGAATTTCGTTTCCGAGGTCCGAACGGAACCATACCTCCTCGGCATTTCCGACATATCCGGGAAGCGGCTTTTCTCTTGCAACAGGTTCGGGCCAGTACAGGAATTTCCGAATTACTTTCTCCAGCATGAGTCTCCCCGCCTATGTGCTTACAGACCTCTCAGCCATTCGGGTTTAAGTAGCGATTCTTCCTTCGATTCTAACACCCTGTCCAGCAGATTGATAATTTTTTCACGATCTTCAGGCATTTTTCCTGTCAGAGGCAGATAATTGCTGGCATGATTGGCCGAATAACGGCAGTCAGTCAGGTTGCATTCAGCAGTAATGATGCGCAATTCACGCAACAATCCCCATTTGTTGGGCAGAACAAAACGCCCGGAGCGCGCATCCTCGAAAAGCGGAGTGCCGGGAACCAGCCTCAGCATAAGCAGACCCAGATAATCAGGATCGGCTTTGGACAGAAATTCGGCGGTTTTATGAGCATGCCGTTCCGACAATTCGACGCCGCCGACACCCAGCAGGACAATAGCCGAATACAATA
>JAKQSH010000052.1 GCA_029570245.1 Deltaproteobacteria bacterium
CCCTCGCCTTCTCCCTCGCCTTCCCCTTCGCCGCCTTCTTCACAATATTTCACGCTTACATCGTCAACCAGAAAACTGGTGGCGGCGGTGCTTGTATCCTGAGTGGAGGTGAAAAGCAGAGTGTGGGTTCCGGCGGCATAAGTGCTCAGATCGACGGTTACTTCCACGTAATCCGCAGCATATGCCGAAGCTTCACCAATTGTAATGGAGAAAACGGTATCGCCGTCGAAGGTAACTACCAGATTGTCTGCAGCGGTAAATGTTTCGCCATACAGCGCCTTGAGCCAGAACGAAAGGGTGCTGCCTTCGCCGATGTCGATGGTCTGCGAAAGAGTGCCGACTTCGGGATTCTGAACATTCGGCGTTTCATCCGAAATCACCGCGCCGCCGAACCAGGCCCAGAGGTTTCCGGTGTGGGCGGCAGCCGCACCGCCGGCATTACCACAGTTTTCAACATCACAAACCGGAGTGCCATAATTGGTGGATGAAGCCGCCCATGGCCCGCCGCTGGCGCTGGCTTCAAAACTACCGTCGCTTACAGCTTCAACTTCAGTCCCGGCACACTCGGCATGAGCCAGCGACGAGACAAACATTAAAGCAAGAATAAGGCCGAACAATAAGGTTTTCTTCATTTCTTTTCCTTTCAATTGGCAGATGAGTTTTTACCTGCCGTGCCTGTAACAACATAATCAAATCCAGAAACACCTCAACACATACGCATTTCTGATACACCAATACATCTCGGATGATGATTGAATTATATTCATAACATCCGAATAGTCAAAACAATCGGAAGTGAAAAGCGGGAACGCTGCAAATGCCGTCCGAATTTGCCTGTAAAGTCTCTGCCGCAATCGACATGTTTTGCAATCACTCTGAAGCAGCCGGAAAAAGCCACTCAGAAAGGCGCCGCGGTCAGAATCAGAAGCCTTTCTCGAACTCCGCCATGTATTTTTCGACCGCCGCCAGTTGGGCCGCCGCGTCGATACCGGCTTCCTGCATGACTTTTTCTGCCTTGCCGGACGATAAAAAGCGCCCGAAGCGGAAAGGATGAACCGACAGTTCCCGGCTTTTCTCCGACTGTATCCAACGCTGCATCGTGGTGAGGGTAAAACCCGTAATTCCCATTGCTTCGCGTGCGCGCTCCTGCGGGAAAATGGCATTGCGTTCTTCCGCCGGAAGCAGTTCGAAGAGTTCGAGCGACGAAACATAATAGATATTCATATTTACGCCGCGCTTCTTCAGTTCAGGCAGAACACCCCTGACGAATTCGCCCATTACGTCGCTGCCCTGAAGAACAATGCAGCCACGATAGTCCGCCCTGACCGCATCGCCCTTCATTACAGGCCACAATCCTTTCGCAGCAGCGGCATAAGACGGAATTCCCAGCGCGACGCGATCGACCACGGTGTCTTTGGGGCGCGTCACGAAAGGTGCAATTATTGCCGGACGCTTATGCAGTGCAGTTATTAAAAGCGGCCAAATCTCGCCTGCTTCCCATGGTGTCAGTGTTATACAGCTTCCCTGCGGGAAGTTTCCCTGCAACAGTTGCAGCGCCTGAACATCGGCATGGGTGGGACCGTCTTCGCCGGTGCGCACTCCGGCATGCCCGTTTATCATAATGATGGGGTTGAATGGTTTGCCGTCCAGTTCGTGCCTGGCCTGTTGACCGATGGCATGCAGGCGAGCCGGGATGTGTTGCAGGGCGGCAATGAAGGCTGCATAAGAAGCCGAAACTCCTATATGCCTGCCGCAGGCCGAAATGCCGGTAACAACACCGCCGATGGCGTCTTCGCATATGCCGCCAACCGCAAGAGTGCGGGCTTCCGGGTTGGCATGGGCATTGAACAACCCTTTGGCAAATCCTTTGGTGGCTTTGCTGACGGAAGTCGATTCGAGCAGGTCGGCTGAGCAGGCGATAAGTGCACCGCCGGAAGCTCTGTTAAGTTCCCCCAGCGCATCGCCCAGCACACCGCGCAGAGTAGGTTCGTCGCCGGGCTTGAATTGCAGCGCAGGCGGAGGATTATCGACATTGAAACGGGCGCTGTCGTAAACAACCGCAAGGTCTGGAGCGCCGGTGCGTGGAATGCGGGCGCGGGCGACAAGGTTCTCACGGGATTTTGCGATGCGTTCTCCCAGTTCCTGTACAACATTGCGCGAATCTTCAAGAGCATGACGGATGCCGAGCAGCATTTCGTAATAGGTGGCTTCAATAGTCGTTGCGGTCTGTTTCTTGCAGGTTGTAGCCGGCATCTCGATGCCGAAGGCTTTGGAGAACGGCATTATTACGCCGGTGTAGAATTCGTCCGAGCAGTAACCGTGGCCGGAGCCGTGCGAGGCTCGACCTTCTATGCCGTAGCGCCAGCCTTTTACTGTGCGATAAACCACGGCGGTAGGCTGGCTGTTGCTCATGCTGAGGGCCAGTTTCTGTGCTGCGGCGATCTGTCGCCAGTCGAAGCCGTCTTCAACGTATACCACATTCCAGTCGTGCAGATGGAAAAGCTCGGCGGGAGTCCACTGCACATAATCGCCCGGAGTCGCCCCCTCGCGGCAGACGTGCTCCGAGTCGATGGAGGCCTGGTTCCAGTCGAGGTGCAAAATAATGTTCGACAGTCCGGCGGAAGAAGCGCCGGCGATGGCTTCGTGAGCGCGCCCGGCTGTAAGACCGCCCTCGCCTTCCACGATATGCAGCCTGGGGGCCTTGTCTTTGCCGTAGCTGTCCATCATACCGAAGGCCAGACCGACCGAACTGGCCACGCCCACACCGGAAGCGCCGGTCGAAAGTTTAACGAACGGACAGAGCGGCGACGGATGGCCGTCGAGCGGCTTGGCTCCGAATTTCAGAAAAAGCGGGGTGTCTTCTGTTGCGTTGCGTCTGAAGCCAAGAAGGTCTTCAAGACGCAGACGGTATTTTACTTCAGGCAGAAGTCCGGGATGCGTAATGCGCATTATTTCGTCGCGCAGCGCCCATGCGGCATACAGACCCAGCGCCTTGTGTCCGGCTGCATAGGATACGACATCGGCAGACGGATCGTCCGGGTTGGAAAAATCGAAATCGAGATTGTTGTACAGCAGGTAGTTTACAAAGCGCCCCGAAGAAATCGAACCGCCCGGATGACCGCTCTGCGGCACAAAATTGTAAAGAATTCCGCACAACGTGCGATAAACAAGATCAATGGTATCCATGCTGCCATTCGATACGCCGCAGCAGTCGAAACCTTCCACGGCGGAAGCGTTTATTTCGAAATAGGAAGCTCTGCGGTTTTCGAGACTGATTTTTGTCGGCTTGATATTCAATTCAGCAGTTTTCGACATTTTTACCTCCCGCTGCGTCTGAAAAGTTCCGAACAGAATAAATACGGAAAGGATTCCGAAGAGTCAAAACATGTATTTTTTTCTCTCATTTCCTATACGTTCAGAGAAGAATAATTTACTATCTCTCTTATGTCCAATTCAATATTATGTTTCTGGAGAGAGCATAGAGAGCGTAAAATCTGAAACAGGCGGAAAGGCGGGATGACAGAGCTTTTTAATGAGCGGGAATTCGAGCAGTTTTTCAAGGCGGGTACGCAGGTAAACATAGAATTTATCGGGTACAACCAGGCCGCCGCCGACATACTGCATGTTCAGAGGGTCGATAAAGACCTGTTTATTCTTTCGGGTTTCGCCAGCATAAGCCCCATGCCGGGTACTATCTGCAATATCCAATGCGGCGACCAGAACGGAAAATACATCTTCAAATCTTCCCTCATCCTTGTGCAGAGAGCCACCGACAACCGCGTCGGTAATTTTTACGTAATGACGGTTCCCAGCGAAATCCGTCATATTCAGCGCCGGGACTCATTCAGATTGAAAGTTCTTCTGCCGGCGGAAGTGAACTACAAGAAATTCCAGAGCCTTGTTTCCTGTCAGATAGTAAACCTTTCAGCCGGCGGCTGCCTGCTGGGTGTCAACCAGTTGTTTTTCGTAGGTGACGAAATCGAACTATGGTTCCGCCTGCCGGTTTCCAACGCCATCGAAATGCAGGACACAAGACGCATACGTGGAAATGTAGTGCGCTGGGTCGATCCTGAAACGCTTGAGCTGCAGTGGGCCAACTATTACGGAATAAGTTTCCAACAGATGAAACATACGGATGAAGAGGCGATATACAAATATCTGCTCGAAATTCAGAGAAGCAGAGTACACGCCATCTGATGAACGGCAACGGTCGATGATGAAAAGCTTTAACAGACTCATCCTTTTCGCCCTGATTCCGGCGCTTGCGTCATTTTTACTGCCGATTCATAGGGCTGCGGCGGAATCGCTGCGTGGCGTAGAACTTGTCATGGCAGTGGAAAACGGCGTTTTCATAAACGAAAATGACCCTGACAACGAACGCTTCGAAGCCGTAAGCATTCTGGCCGACCTGATGGACCCGACCGATTTGATTGGTGTTATCAGCTTCAACCGTGAAGCCGAAGTGCTGCGGGAACTGTCGTGGAAAGGCACTGGCGGAGAAAGCGATGATTTTAAGGCAAAATTCAAAGAACATGAACAACAGGTCAGAACGGTAGACCTCGAAAAAGCTCTACAGGAAGCGTTCAGGCTTTTCAGAACGGAAGGTGACGCACAGGATGCGCCGAAGCGGGCGTTGGTGCTGATATTCTCCGGCAGAGTCAACGTCGGAAACGCCGACGAGAATGAACAGTCAAGAAACAGAATAATTTCGGATATTCTCCCGAAGTTCAGAAAAAGCGGGATTCCTATTTATTCCGTTGGTGTCGGGGCCAAACAGGACAGTGAGCTTACGGCGTCGCTGGGCTCATTAAGCGCAGGCTTTCATTTTCCGCTGTCCGATCCGGGTGATCTTCCCAACACGGCAATCGACATCTTCAACGATATCAAGCAGATGGACATAGCACCACTGGAAGGACTCTCATTTAAAACCGGAGAATATGTGGACGAGGCGCTCATTGTCGCAGACGGCGTCAGCAAAGATGAAAAATGCGGGCTTATGAATCCGCAGCGCGAATTGTTCCGCAAAGGAAAAAACACCGACAACATAAGCTGGTCGATGCATAAGAATTTCACAATCGTAAGGCTTACCAATCCGCAACCCGGACGATGGACTCTTCACGGCAGAACAACTCAAAGTTGCACGGTTTTTCTCGATTCGAGCAGGCGAATCAAATTCCGCATGCCGCGCCGTCTCATGTTCCACGACGAAAGCCTGCTGGTTGCGTCTTATCTGGATCAGGGCGGACGCATGGTTCAGAATCCGCAGGTGCTTGAGCGCACGGTTTTCAAGGCAGCGCTCGAGAACGGAGAACGCATCGAGTCGAACGCAATCGAACTGAACAGCAGCGAGCCCGGAATATATACGGGAATGCTTCCGCTGGAAGCCTTCCGGGGCACAACCCGCCTTAACCTGTATGCGCTCTCGACAGACATTACGAACAAATCCTATACTCTTATCAATGTTTCAGAAGAATCCTGGCTGCAGGTGATTTCTCCTCCGGCTGAGCTTCCAGCCGGAAGCCTGCCCGATATCGAAGTTCACGTTCTGAGCGAGCTGGATGAGCTGGGTCGATACGAGATGGCGGTTCAACTCGATTTACAAGGGGTTGGAAGCTGGTCTGCGCAGCTGAAAAGAGTAAAAGATACGCGAATTTTCAAAGGACGCATCGAAGCCGATCTTGATCCCGGCGATTACTCATTAACTTTCATGCTGCGCCGCTTCGACAGTCCTGTAGCCGAGGAAATGCAGGTCAAGAACACGCCGCTGCACATTACAGGAATGATAGAACAGGTCAAAGTCAAAGATTCCGGCTGGGTGCTTATTACAGGCGGCATAGTGCTGCTGGTCGCATTCGGTGTCGGTGGATTTTTCCTGTTCAAGCGCAGAAGACGCCTGGCGGCTCTCATTAAAGAAGAAATCCCGATGACCTTTTTCCCGAAGAAGAAGGAAGAGGAAGAGAAAGAAGAAGGAGAATCAGCAGCCGGAGAAGCGCCTGGAGATGAACTCAGGTCTGGCGGAGAAAAAGCACCGGCGGAAACATCACAGAACGCATCAATATTCGAAGAGCCGCCGGATGCGGTCAAGCGCGTTGACCCGCTTGAACAACTGACCCGGAACATTAAAGTTGATGAAGAACAGCCCAAAGAACCCAAGCTGGCCATAGAATCTCAGGGCCTGACCGACGTAATCGACCAGGTGGTACAGAATGTCGAAGGCAGAGTGGAAGGCGGTCCTAAAGTTAAGAAGAAAGTCACCGGAAACTACCAGGAAGACGAAGAGGTTCTTATGGTGAAGAGCGGCGGCAACGTAAATCTTAAAGTGCCGGCCGGACAGGGAATAGACAAACTGGCCGAATCTCTGGATTCGGTCGAGGAACTTGCCGAAAAAAAACAACAGAGAGAGTTGGCTCCAGCGGCGGCGGTACCGCCCGCAGAAGGCGAAACCGACGACATTATGAAAGTCCTTTCTCATGCAGTCGAAATACCGCAGTCGGACGAGCCTGTAATGCTCAGCGGCGGACTGGAAACAGAAACGGTCAATGTTGTTTCAGGAGGAGCAGGCGGAGAAGAAAAAGAAATCATTTCGGCCAGCAATCCTCCGGATATGCGCTTCAACGTAAATACTCAGCGTGAAAATTCCGGCGAGAAACCGGCTCAGAAGAAAAGTCGTGTGCCGTCTCCTCCGCAGGTTTCGAAGAATGAACTCGACGCACTGCTGAATCAGGCCCGTTTGAGCCTGGATAAAAATAACTTAACCAGAACAGATGATAAAACAATAAATCGCAAGTAAATACAAAGGAGCTGCAACAATGTCGAGACCTGCTTTCCGCAGAATACTGCTTAAACTTTCCGGTGAAATGCTCAAAGGCGAAAACCGCGACGGAGTTTTCGATATCTCCCTATGCAAGAACCTGGCTGCAAAAATAAAAGAAGTCACAGATGCCGGTGTTCAGGTGGCTCTGGTTATAGGCGGCGGCAACATTTTTCGCGGCGGAGTGGCCGAAGAACTGGGTATCGAACGCGTGCGCGCCGACCATGTCGGAATGATGGCCACAGTTATGAACGCCATGGTTATGGAAATGGCGCTGGAAAAGCAGGGCGTCGAAGCCGAAGCCCTTTCGGCTGTGGCCATAGGCAATGTAGTGCGTGCATATTCGCACAAACGCGCCGTCGAAAACATGGAAAAAGGCCGCGTGGTAATTTTCTGTTACGGAACCGGCAACCCGTATTTCACCACCGACACGGCGGCGGCGCTGCGTGCGGTGGAAATCGGAGCCGATGCGTTGCTGAAAGGCACAAAAGTCAAAGGCGTTTACTCCGCCGACCCCAAAAAAGACCCGCAGGCGCAATTTTTCCCGGAGATCAGTTTCAAAGATGTTCTGGCGCGCGGCCTGAAAGTAATGGATCAGACAGCCTTTGCACTCTGCTCAGAAAACAATCTGCCGATCGTGGTTTTCGATCTGGGCGACCTGGACAACATCCTGAAAATCATCAGAGGCGAAGAAATCGGCACTCTGGTTTCGTAACAGACCTAGCTGAAGTCCGATTTGAACGCAGATTCCATTTAACTGCTGGATAACACGTGCCTTATCTGGTATAGTACTGTATTGGAGTATATCAAAGGAGACGTAAAATTGGAACTGGACGCGAACAGCATCCTGATTGTGGATGACGAGGAGAACATCCGGCATATGCTTTCGATGGTGCTGGGGCGGGCCGGTTTCAACTGCGACACCGCCGCCGACGGACTGGAAGGTCTGACGAAGCTGCGCGAACGCTCATTCGAAATAGTGCTGTGCGACATCAACATGCCGCGTATGACCGGCATGGAGCTTCTGGTGCAGCTCGAAAAAGAGGCTATTGAAAGCACAGTCATTATGATAACCGCCTTCGGTTCGGTGGACACGGCAATTGAAGCAATGAAACTGGGTGCTTACGATTACGTCCAGAAGCCTTTCAAGCCGGACGAAGTGCTTCTTACCATCCGAAAAGCCCGCGAGCGAGAGCGACTGCGCCGCCAGAATCGCTATCTGCGCAGTCAACTGCGACAGGAATACGATTTCTCACAGATCATTTCGTACGACCCGCAGATGCAGAAACTGTTCGAAGTCGTCAGAAAAGTGGCGCGCTTCAAGTCAACAGTGCTCATCGGTGGAGAGTCCGGCACAGGCAAGGAACTTTTCGC
This sequence comes from Deltaproteobacteria bacterium, assembly GCA_029570245.1. Lineage (GTDB taxonomy): Bacteria > Myxococcota_A > SURF-8 > SURF-8 > SURF-8 > JAKQSH01. The sequence goes on from JAKQSH010000052.1 coordinate 8,186, forward strand.
GCGCTCAATCCATTTCAATTCCGATCGCTCCGAAGGTCCTTTTGTTACGCTCAACTGCGGCGCCATCCCCGAAAATCTGATCGAAAGCGAGCTGTTCGGCCACGAAAAAGGCGCTTTCACCGACGCGGTACGCATGCGGCGCGGCCTTTTCGAAGAAGCCAACGGCGGCACACTGCTGCTGGACGAAATCGGAGAACTGCCGATTCAGATGCAGGTAAAACTGCTGCGGGTTCTTCAGGAAGAGGAAGTACGGCGCGTAGGTTCGGACAGAAGCTTCAAGGTGGATGTGCGCATCATAGCCGCTTCGGCGCAAAACCTGTCAGAGCTTGTAAAAGAAGGTCGTTTCCGCGAGGATTTATATTACCGTCTCAACGTCGTGCAGATAGACGTTCCGCCCTTGCGTGACCGCGCCAGTGACATTCCGCTTCTGGTAAAACATTTCATAGGCAAATTCAACGAGCGGCTAGGCCTGGAAATTTCGGGAGTAGATTCCGAGGCTATGCGCCACATAGAAGCCTACCACTGGCCGGGAAACGTGCGCGAGCTAGAAAACACCATCGAGCGCGCCATGGTTCTGTGCGACGGAATAGAAATCGGAGTCAATGATCTGCCTGCCAAAATAACCGAACGGGCTCAGAATATCGGCGTCAGACTTGGGGACGACAATCTGTCTATAAAAAAACATACTTACAATATAGAAAATCAGCTTATACGGAAAGCGCTTGAGAAAACGAACGGCAATCGCACCGCCGCCGCCCGTCTGCTGGAAATAAGTCACCGGGCGCTGCTGTATAAGATCAAGGAATATCAGATCGAAATGTAAACGCTTCAGCTGTTTACGGAGAATGAAATGAGAACGGCGACAATTGCGGCAATCATACTGGCTTCGGCGTCATTTCTTGGCGGCTGCGAAATTTCTTCGCTGCTGGACCGGCGCTGCACTACGGACGCGGAATGCTCGGCGGATGAAATATGCACCGACGCAGGCTTCTGCGTTTCGGAAGATGCCTTCAACAACTTCATGGACGGCGATCTGCCGCAGAGCGACGGCGATGAGAATGCTCAGCCCGATATCGACCGCGACCCGGACGAATACGGAGATTCTCTGGAGTTCATGGAAATCGAAGACGACCAGATGATTGATGGCGACAACGATGCAGACTCACCGGAAAGCGACGGGCAGGATATCGAAGAACCGGACATGGATGCCGAATCAGACGCCGAACGTGAAGAAGAATGCGTCCTGTCTGGTTTCGCCTGCTTCGCAAACGGCGGCGTTAACGGCAACGACATCGGCTTCGACTGCCGCGCCGGCAACGGTCTTTTCTTCTGCGAACCGAAGCTGGATTACGAACAATGCATAATGTACTGCGGCTGCACAAGCGTAGAGTACTGCGATCTCGGTTGCGTTGAGGGAGAGCCCGGAGAAGCCCAGTGTGTTTTCGCCGACGGCGACGCCGAAGAAGAAATCGACATCGAACTTGAAGGAAACTGCAGCGACGGATCGTTCACATGCGCCGGCTGGGATTTCAACCACAACGGAATTTCGTTTGCATGCGAAAACGGCGGCTGGACGCTGAACGAATCCTGCAATTGCGGTCCATGCATGGACGGGCACTGTACGACAGCCTGCGAATATTCGCTGGACCATTGCGCCGACGAAACCACTCTGTTCTACTCCGACCCGCGCCCCGGATGCTGCACAGGCTACTTTGAAAGCTGTCCGCCGGGAGAAGTGTGCAATCTGCTTTACGACGGCTGCGTAGATTCCGACGTTGACGGTGATGCGGAATACAACGAAAACGGAAACTGCTATTACCCCGAAACGCCGGTGTGTTTCGCCGCCGGTGGAATTTACGGCAACGACAAGGGAGTCAAGTGCGGCACCGATGGAGCGCTGTATTACTGTTCTCCCCAATTGGAATACGAAACCTGCACTAAATCGTGTCTCTGCAGAATAGTCACAGAATGCGGCAACGGCGAATGCATCGACGAAGGAAACGGCCAGGCCGAATGTCTTACCCAGCCGGACGGAGACGATGATGGAGGCGAAATGGAATTCAACGACTCCTGCACGCCCGGCAGGCTGTTCTGCGTCAACGACGGCACAAACATTTATCAGGTGCAGTGCAATCAGGACGGCAACGGCTACGGACACGAGCAGTTCTGCATGACGGCCAACAACCCCTGCTCGGAATATACCTGCTCAGACGATGTCGGCTGCGTATACACGCCGAATTCCGATCCATGCGATGACGGGCTGTCCTGCACGACAAACGATCACTGCTCCAGCGGTGTCTGCAAAGGAACAGCTGTGGCCTGTCCGCCCAGTCCCAGCATCTGCAAAGACAACGTTTGCCTTGAACAGAGCGGCTGTACGCTGGTAAACAACACCAAACTATGCGAAGACGGCAACCTCTGCACAGTGAACGATCGCTGTCATAACGGCATCTGCCGCGCCGGTTCTCCTCTTGTGTGCCCGTCGGACGGCAACGAATGCACACAGGAATTCTGCAAGGTTGATAAGGGCTGCACAACTCAGATTATAACCGGAAGCTGTGACGACAATCTGGACTGCACCGGCGGGGACCACTGCGAGAACGGCGAGTGCATGGGCGATCCGCTGGAATGCGCCCAGCCCGACAGTCAGTGCCAGGCCGCCGAATGTGTAGAGGGTCAGGGTTGTGTGGTCTTCGACCTCGAAGGCTCATGCTCGGACGGCAACGCCTGCACAGCCAACGATCGCTGTTCGGGCGGAGTCTGCGTGCCCGGCCCGGCGCTCAGCTGTCCCGACGACGGCAACGTCTGCACCGACGAATACTGCGACCCGGCTTCAGGCTGCCGCAGCACAAACAACACAAAACCCTGCAACGACGGGCTGGGTTGTACACAGAACGACATCTGCAACGGCGGTCAGTGCAATGGAACGCCGATAGTCTGCCAGGACGACGGAAACGTCTGTACCGATGCGGCCTGTGTGGAAGGTTCAGGTTGCGTGCAGACCAACAACTCCAAGCCCTGTAACGATGGCAGAATCTGCACCACAAACGACAAATGCTCAGGCGGCGTCTGTTCCGGTTCGGCGGTAGTATGCGCCGACGATCACAACAGCTGCACCACCGAAAGCTGTGTCGAAGGCACCGGCTGCCAGTCAACGCCGCTTAACGGCACCAGTTGCAGCGACAGCAACGCCTGCACCAGCGGCGACACATGCGTTTCGGGAGTCTGCACCGGAAGTGCGATCAACTGTTCCGACGGCAACAGCTGTACCCAGGACCTGTGCAACCCCGCCAGCGGTTGCAGCAACCCGCCGGCAGCCAATGGAAGCGACTGCCGTCTTAACACCGGCGGTTACGGAGAGTGCATCAACGGCCAGTGCATTCCGGTCATCATCTGCGATCCTGGCGAAATGGTATGCGAAACATCAGGCGGTACAATCACAGAAAAAGTGTGCAGCAGCGACGGCACATACTGGGAAACTGAAATCTGTAACGACAACAATTCCTGCACAACCAACCAGTGCAAAAACGGCGTAGGATGTTTCTACCAGAATAAGGACAACGGCACCCCATGCAGCGAAGGCGGTTCTCCCGGACAATGCATAAACGCGACCTGCATAGTGGCGGTTGACGGCGACAGCGATTGCCCGGCAGTTCCGACACCGCTGGACATCCCGGACGGCACAACCAGCGGACTTGAGTCGTACATATACAAAGACGAAAGCGGTCTGTCTCAACGGGTCTGTGTCTCAGTGGACATCACTCACCCATACATCGGAGACCTCGAAGTGCGCATCGTCGCCCCCAATGGGCAGTATAAAGTTCTGCACGCCAACGAGGGCGGGGCAACCGACGACATCCACAAGACGTATAAATTCCTGGACTTTTTCTTCATTCAAAGCCAAGGTATATGGACATTGAAAGTCATTGATAACGCTCCAGGGGACAAGGGAACGCTTGACTGCTGGTCGATTGACACGTCCTGCTGGTTCTAGTCAACTCTTATGGGTGAACGGATGAACAATTACAGAATACTAACAGTAGTCGGCGCCAGGCCACAGTTCATCAAAGCGTCGGTGGTAAGTCAGGCCATTCGCGACTGGGCAGTGGAACGTCTGACCGAAGTGCTTCTGCACACCGGTCAACATTACGACTTCGAAATGTCTCAGATTTTTTTCGACGGTCTGAACATTCAGGAGCCGGACATTCATCTTGAATGCGGCGGAGGCAGTCATAACGAGCAGCTGGCGAAAATGCTTACCGGCATCGACTCCGCCATCGAAGAAATCAAACCCGACGCAGTAATGGTTTACGGGGACACGAATTCCACGCTGGCCGGAGCTCT
>JAKQSH010000062.1 GCA_029570245.1 Deltaproteobacteria bacterium
GCAGGCAGACGAAGATGGTTATTACACAATAAACGTGCCGGAAGAATTCGCTTACGGAATCGGCAACGGCACGGCCTATTCTGTTCTGGAAGGCGACGGCAGCTGCGCCGTTCACGGAATCTTCCTCTGGCCGACAGGAACCCAGGCGGTCATTTCCGACATCGACGGCACGCTGACGCTCAACGATCAGGAGCTTATGAAACAGATAAACGATCAGTCCTACGACCAGCTCGAAAACACATCATCCGCAGAACTGATGCAGACCTGGCATGACAAAGGCTACATGAACATCTATCTTACCGCCCGTCCGCATACTTTCCGCGAACCCACCCGTAAATGGCTCGAAGAACACGGATTTCCATTCGGCCCGGTCATCACCGCCAACGAACTGGTTTTCGACGAATCGGCGCGCACCTATAAACGCGAATGGGTGAAACGCATCACCGAAGAATTCGGCTGGAACATTGTCGCGGCCTACGGCAACGCCACTTCCGACATAGACGCGTACAACGACGCAGGCATACCTTTGAATATAACTTTCATAATCGGCGAAAATGCCGGAGTCGGCGGCACCGTTGCAATTCCAGACAACGATTTCAGTCAGCATATCCGCGACTACGTAAAAAATCAGCCGGATGCGGTGCAGCCGTTCTGAAAAGCGATAATGCATTAAAAAAGCCCCGCAGAAGAAACTGCGGGGCTTTTTTAATGCCCTAAAAACCGGTGTCAGGCGATAAGCATACGCAAGGCACCTGCACGGAACTGACCGTAAACAACGCCTTATGGTTTGTTCTGCTGGAGCGTCAGAAGGAAATCCTGCGGTTCAGGCTTTGCGCAGTTTTAACAGTCCGGCATTCAGCAGTCGCCCGCAGACAAAAGCCGTCAGGTAGATTCCCAATGAAACCGCCGCCAGGTAAGCGAATGAACCAAGGCTGTCCATTAAGGAAAATCCGCCGGGTTGAGAGTACATCAGGCTGAGATACACACTTTCGGTCAGGGCGGTTGCGAGAGTCGTCGTCAGCAGTATCAGCGCCCATTCGCGGCGACTGTGCCGACGCAAGGCGAAGACGGCGGCCAGCACCGGCATGGAAGCCGAGAAAATAAAGCCCGCCGCCCGACCCAGAAAATCGACGCGCGTAACAAGTTCTCCCGCGCTGAAACCCATGAGCAGATAAACAGAAAAAACCAGGCATACGCTGGCGAAAATTCCTTTTTTCTTTCCCGAAAAAATGCGCCGTTTCATGGTGTCGCTCCATTTTTACGTGCAGCGGACAATCCTGCCGTTCCGCACAGGCGGCAATATTACAACCCGTAAAGCTCAAGGTCAACAGCGCAGAAAAAAATAACGGCCATGCGCATTTACGCATGACCGCTTTATTGCCTTTGCCGCAACGGTTTATTCGGCGCTGACCGAGAAATCCATCAGCAGGCCGTTGTCGCCGCAGATCATAAACGGTGCAGCCGCAGCTCCGTGCAGCGAATTTATGCCGCTTCCGGGGAAGTGCAGCAGTTCCGTCCACTCGGAACCATCGAAGAAATAACCGCGCAGGACACTCGCCGTATCCCTGCCGATGAAAAAGATGTCGCCGTTCACATATTCAAGATCGACCGGAGTAAGAGTTGCGGGCAGTTCACCGGTGATATTACTCCAGTCGGAGCCGTTCTTCCGTACGATAACAAGGTTGCCGGTGCTGATGCCCGCCGCAGCGACTTCACTGTCGGAACTGCCGGAAATGAGAGTGAACGGAACAACGGTTGCACCTGCCGGATAAACCTTGTCCATCTGTCCTGAGTTCATTCTGTAAATTCCCCACGGAGTCGCCGCATACAGCGCTGCGCCGTCGGTCCAGTATTCGTTGACGGTGTCGCGCTGATCGACTCCGGTCCATACCAGCGGCAGACAGCTTGTTCCGTTGCAGAAGTATGGGGTATTGCCGGTGTATACCATACTCAGCGAAATCGCTACGAAGTGATCGAGCGTAACCGTAATTGGAATCGAGTCCCAGCTGCTTGAAGATGGATCGAAAACGATTATTTCGCTGCCGCCTGCATACAGAAACAGATGTCCGGCGGGATCGCCCCATAGCTGCTCGAAAATCGCGTCCGCCTCAAGGCCCAGCAGCGGATCGGGTGTAAGCGCCGTCCAGACGCTGCCGTTGTAATGCAGAATCGTACGATCTTCTCCGGCGGCATAGATGTTGTCGGAATCGAAAACCCACACGTCGTTCAAGGCCGCACGGGACACAGCGGAAGAAAGCGGGTCCAGGCCGTCGGTCAGATTGAATGTATAGAAATCGCCGGAGGTCGAAGATACATACAGGTTGTCGCCGGAACCGTAAACGCGGCTGAACGTAGTACCGGTCAGAATGGTGTCGGCGGGATGCGTCCAGCCGCTGCCGTCGTAATGATAGAGCGAAGATGCGCCGTCGAATAAGCGCCTGCCGACGATGTAAATATCGTCGCTGTCAGTACCCCACAGGTCGTAAAGCTGGCTGGCGAGTGTGTCGTATGTGAGTTTCTCCATGGCTCCCGAACCGTTATATCGGTAAAACGAAATATTGGTGAGCATGTAGAACTCATCTGCGCCGGTGCCGAAAATGCGCTGATATATGGAGGCCGAATCGGGCACCATGGCCGCCCACTCGGAGCCGTTCCATTTATAAACGGAAGTTCCGCTTACGTAAACGTGTGTGTCATCGTAAGCCCAGATATCGGTGCTGTTGAAATTCTGTCCGCTGCCTGAAATGCTCCAGGCGCTGCCGTTGTAATGATGCACTTTAAAGGCGTCGCCGCGTGAGGACTGATATTTTTCGAGCACATATAGTTTTCCGCTCGAATCGGCCGACATTGCGATGAATGCGCCCGAATCCGGTTCCAGTTCCAGGGCGGCGGAACTTTCGCCGTCGTGGCTGTAAAGCGCGTCGGAGGCAAGCAGGAAAAGGTGCGTATCGTCTGTTCCGGCTATATCGAGAATTTCAGCTCCGCCCAGATTGAGGATTTCCCAGGAGGAGGAGTTTTTCTTCACCACCGAACCGTCGGCTCCGACCACAAAAAGAGCACCGGAAGGGCTGATCCACATGCCGCGCACGTCCATGTAGAACGGCAGAGGATTTGCGTAGCACAGACACGAGTCGAGGCTGCACGCGCCGCTTCCGATCTGATCGCCGCATTGCAGCGCGGGCGGTTCTTCCTCATCGACTTCAATTTCTTCCTCATCGTCGCCGTCGATTATTCCGTCACCGTCGGCTTCTATTTCGGCTTCATCTTCCTCTTCTGCGATTTCTTCTTCCGCGTCTTCCGAATCGTCGCCGTCAACGATTTCGTCTCCGTCGGCATCGTCGCCGTCCGTCACGTCGTCGCCGTCAACGATATCTCCGTCAACATCGCCGTCTGGAATATCGTGTTCTTCCAGTTCGCCCTGCACCACGTCACCCTCAAGATTGGCGAAGAAGGTGTTGCCCATATCGTCGCCCCAGATGCCGGTAAGCGGCGAACGGCTCATTCCGCTGTCGTAGGGACTGAAATCGGCCCCGTTGAAAGTGGCCCAGAGGGCACCGTTGGAGGCTCCGACTATGACCTGATTCTTGTTGTAGCCGAAAATCTTCACCAGATCGAGGCTGGTGCCGAGATTGATGCGCTTCCAGCCGCGACTTTCCGAATCCAGCCTTGCAAGAAAGCCGTTGTTTCCGGCCACATAAAGCGCGCCCCCGTCGCCCCAGACGGCGTTAAGCTGACCGTGCGTCAACTGCAGTGCGAATTCGTTCCAGACGCCGGATTTTGTGGTGTCTTTCATGGCGATTCTGCCGTCTGCACCGACTGCAAATATTCTGCCGTCGCCGTCGCCATGAATGTCGTTCCATACCGGATTTTCATCCAGAGAAGTGTCTTCTTCGTGCAGGCTCACGCCGTTGAAAAGGAATATCTTGCCGATGCTGACTGTCGCCCTGCCTTCTTCTTCCTCTTCTTCAACAGCCTGTTCGCCGGCCAGATATATTTCGTTGTCGGACCTGCCGTATATGCTGTTTATTCTGAACGATTCCAGGCCGGGGTCGGCGGCTATCAGCATCGGGCTTTCCTGATCCCAGCTGTACAGAACGCCGGCGGCCAGATAAAGATCGCCGGAACCGGACATCCACATGTCGTTTATGCCTTCATACCAGGCGTTGTCCGGGTCCACATCCACTTTTTCGACTTCTTCCCAGGCTTTGTCTGCCATGGAATACTTCATGATGCTGCCGTCGGAAAGCGCCGCGAAGACCGCCGTCATAAGGCTGCCCGTGAAGGCTTTTATTTCGCGCCGGAAATAAACGTCCGGCGTTTCTTCGTCGGCACCGGGAATTATGCCGAAAAGCGGCTTCTCGTTGACCTGATACCATTTGTCGATGCTTTCGGCTGTGACGTAAATATCTCCGTCCATGCCGGCGACAATGAGTTCTCCGCGACTGCTCAGGCCCGCCGCGCGCAGCTTCGAAGCAAATGGCGCGTCAATTTTTTCCCACATGTGAGTCTGGATGAAATAGGGAGCGTCAGTCGGGACATTGGCGCTGTTGACGCCTTCCACAAGGCGCAGGATGAAGCCGTCATCGCCGACGATGTAGATTCTGTCGTCAACACCGACGATATCGTAAAGATCGGGCAACGCATCCTCTCCGGCTTTGGTAGAAATTGCATCGCCGCCGTCTTCGTCGCCGTCGGTTTCCACCGGCGGCACGTAAGCGAATTCATTCCAGCCGTTGCCGTCGTAATACATGATGGCGCCGTCTTCACCGACCGCGATGAAGCTGTCGCCGTTCAGCCCCCATACGGCGTTCAAATCCAGACCTCCGGCCAGAATCGGGAACTGATTGAAGGTCGATCCGTTGGTTGACAGCAGCGCCGCTCCGTCAGCGCCGACTGCAATGTATACATTGTCCGCACCGTGAATGTCGTTCAGAGCGTAATTGATATCTTTAAGAACCGACCAGACGCCGGCGGCGCGATTGAATATCATACCGTTTTCGGCAACGACGTAAACCACACCCATAGAATCGACGTAGACGCCGTTCAACGTCACGTCGGCGGAGTTGGGCGGCGACGAAACGTCGTTCCAGTTTATTCCATCGAACTTGCGCACCAGTCCGTTCCCGCCGACAGCATAAACTTCAAGCTCCAACCCAGACAGACTCATAATGTCGGGAGAGTAATTTGATGTATGGGTGTTCTTGAATTCGTCGAAGTTTTCGAAATTCATCAGCAGGCCGCTTTCACCGCCCAGCCACACCGAGCCGT
>JAKQSH010000501.1 GCA_029570245.1 Deltaproteobacteria bacterium
TGTTCGTAAGTGGGGTCGCATTCGCCGGCGATGTGATCTTTGTCAACGATAGTTCCGGTCAGCTGGCTTGACCAGCGCTGATCGGAATAAACCTGGCCGGTCAGAACTCCCTGCATTTCGGTTGTCATTCCGGGGTTTCCGTCCTTGTCCTGGTCCCAGATTCTGGTGTCGCCGTTGTCAAGGTCTTCGCGAACCGGCAGCTCATCGTTAACAGGGTCGTCCAGATGTACACCACGAATTTCCCACATGCGGTCGGTTTTAAGGGTATTTCCGGCTTTAAGCTCTTCAAGATCGGCAGCGGCGATATGGTGCTGAACCACCGGCACATGGTCGATGTAGTTCTGTGGAATCACCATCCATCCCAATTCTTTGCTGACAGGTTCTTCGTAGTAGTTCTTCAGGCGCAGGAAACACATGGTTTCATCCATTATCAGACCACCCTCGCCGTCGTGACGGATGCGAACCAGATAATGGTTGATGGAAACCGTATCCTGGAAACCTACCAGAGGGATGTCGCTGGTTCTGGCGCCGGTGGGTTCAAGAAGACCCCATACGCCGACATAATCGTTGGCCGGAGAATCTTCACCCGGTGAAGTGCCGTAATCGACAGTCTTGTTGTCGCGGCACTTGCCTGAGGGATCGCAGGTGTAGCGATAGCCGTGATGGAAGCACTGGCGGTTGCCGCAGTCTTCCGGCCAGAGGTCGGCGGTGCATTCGCTGGGAGTATTGCACTCGATATCGGTCAGTTCGCCTTCACCTTCACCCTCACCTTCGCCCTCGCCTTCACCGCCTTCTTCTTCGCCGTCACCGTCAACCATTTCCCACTCGTAAAGGCATCTGCCCTGATCGGTGCAGATCATGCCGTTGGGAGCGAAGAGATAGCAGTCGGCGTCTCTGCGGCAATCGCTGGCGCAGTAGCCATCGGTGTTGCAATAGCGCTTTTCGCCGCAATCGGCGTCCTGGGTACAGGCATAGTAACCCAGTTCGTCGAAAGAAGGAGCATCGCCTTCAGTTACAGCGCAAGCAGTCAGCATAAGCGCCGCAACGATGAAACCTACCGTCAAAATATTTCTGATATGCATATCCAGGACTCCTCCAGATTGCTTAACCATGCTCAATTAAAAATGATAGTTCAAAGAGCCGCCGCTTACAACCATCCATCCACCCTGCTTATAACTTGGGAAGCCGGGGTTGTTGGTCTGCAAACCATACGACTCTTTCATTTCTTCGCCACCGAACAGGGACACGGAACCATCCGCGAACTCGTCTCTGATCTGACCGGGGTCTTTGTAAACCACGCGGTCGAACATATACCAGAACTGGAAACCTAGCTCGGCACTGAACTGATGTTTGAGAATTTCAAAGTCGAAGATGTGACCGACGGCGACCATCATTACGTCGTTGTCGGCGTAATTTGTACGGCCCTTCTGCATCGGAACCGGCGACGGCGAATACGCCCAGCCGGCCTTTACCGTAGCCCAGGTCAGATACTTGTATTCAGCACCGACATTGACGGACAGAGTGTCGGACCACTTGTAATCCTCTCCGTTGACTACGGCGTCGTTGCGGTTAAGAGCACGGAATTCCGCAGCTTCTTCAGGATGCTGAGCCGAAGTGTCAAGAAACTGCGACCAGCGCTCCCAGGTAAGAACGGCCTGCATCCTGAAACCCTCGTAATTGAAGCCGACCGAACTGGCCAGTTCCATCGGCTCGTAATCCACAGCCCAGCTCAGGTTGGATGCCGGACGGTTCGGAACAGTAACGTCGATGGAAGAATCTTCGAAACTCTGATGGTAGTTCCACATATTGATGGAACCGCGTCCGTCGATTTTGATGTATTTTTCGGCCCTGAAAACCAGTCCCAGCGCCAGATAGTCGATAGGTTCCACCTGAAGGCCGACAATGGGGCGGAAGGCCCATTCGATTGAAGCCTTCGAAGTTGTAAGCATGTAATCCTGAACGGTGGCCTCTGGAATGTATATGTTGATGTTGGCCAGCATGGCCAGAGCGACCTGAACAGAAACACCGAGTGACACATATTTAACGGGGCTGTATGAAACGCCCAGGAAGCCGGAAATCATGTTGTCCCACTCGCCGAAGCGTGCGAAATGAACCTGATTCGAGTAATACTGCTCGCGTTCGTCTGGATAACGTGTGGTTGTGTTTGCGACATCGCCGATCGGAATAAGTGCCAGAGTGCCGAAGCGGAAGCCTTCGATGCCGAAAGCCTGCGTCATGCCGAGTCCCAGGTAGGGATTGAAGCCGTCAACCTCAGTATCGCGGCGATAATGCTGAGTTTCGAGAGTAGGAACGGCGCGGTCAAGACCGTCTTCGAGCTTGCCGACTCTGGCGTCGTAAATGGAAATGGGAATGTCAGCATTAGCCGGACGCTTGCCGAGTTCGATCTGCAATTCCGGTCTGTAGAAGATGAATGACGCACCCATCTTCTCCTGAAAACGAGACATCAAAGCCGGATTGGTGTACAGAACTCCGAATCCGTCGCCATAGGCGACCTGGCTGTTGCCGGAGCCCATGGCGGAGACATCATAGCCCATCATGCGGAACCCTGCGGCCTGCGCACTGTCGGGAAGGACAGCCGCAAAACACAGAATTGCCAGCAGAATCAGATGAGCTCTTACAGGACACTGAAAAGAAGTACCCTTCATATTCCAGTCCTCTACAGGTTGGCCTTTACATTATGAAAACGGCACGAGATACAGCAACTATCGAAGGGAATGATAGTGCAGAGCAAGTGCAACCACATCCGTCATTTTTAGAAAGTGTATGATAGAAGCCCGGCAAGGTCAAAAACTTTTTCACAATATTAATAAGACATTGAATGGTCTTAATATTTTTTAAATTAATCATGGATTTGAAATTCTCAATCCCATTGAATGACGTGCAAATTTGCCTTGCTTTGAAAATTTCAGGATGGCATTCTTGAGGCGTAATCTGAAACCGCACGGAGAACATGAAAATGAGCGCAAAAGCTTTCGGCATTTTAATTCTGCTGGCAGTGCTGATCGCCGGAATCAGCGCATGCAGAAGCGGCGAAAAAAAGATTGAAAAGAACGCCGTTATCCAGAACGTAACCATATCGCCTGAAGAAGCCCGTGACGGAACGACAAAGCTTGTAAGAGCTCCCGACGGCAAATACTATAATATGGTTATTCCCAAAGGCACCCCCGACGGCAAACTGCTGATGCTTCCGCCACAAATCGCAGAAAGATACGCCTACCCTCTTTATTTCAAGATCGGAGTAGTTGAAGGTGGAGCCGAAGCGGCGGACGATCTGCTGCACCGGAAAAAACATAAATAGAAGCAGAATCCGAGTTATCTACTGCTTTTCCGGCTCAACAACTTCCTGCACAGACTTATCTTCAGACGGCTTATCTTCAGACTTATCCAACTCCGCTTTTGTTTTTTCAAGCTCGGTTTTCTTGCGGAATTCTGCAATGCGCGTCCTGATACCGTCATGCGATTCTTTTACCCGTCGGCTTGAACTGAAAGGACTTATGACCAGACCTCGGTCAAGATATTCCGACATACTGTCGTATACGGTCAGCGCCTTGTCGAACTCCTTCATGTCGTTAAGAATGGACGCCTTGACAAACATGGCTTCCAGAACATCGTATCCGTCGGGGCTTTTGAAACGGACGTAGTTTTCCGCATGCCGAAGCGCGTTGTCGATGATGTTCAGCGCCTCCGATCTCCGTCCGTCCAGAGCGGTCATGTGAGCAAAAAGCGTATGATATCTTATTCCAATAGGATACAGATCGGCGGCCTTTGAAGCAGCTTCAAGCGCATCCTGTTTTGCGCCTTTCTGCTCGTACAACATAGCCAGACCTGCATAATACTCGGACTGATAAGGGTTCAGCTCAACAGCTTTCCGCGCACCGTCAAGCGCTTTCTCAAGCAGTTCTGCATTGCCGGTTTTGTCGAAAAGATTCGAATTCATCACTGATTGCTTATATGCAATAACAGGGTTGAACGGCCATACATCCATTGATTCATCAATAAAACCAGCAGCTTTCTCCTGCGAGCCGTTTTCGGCGCTGATGTCCGACAGCTGAGAATAATTGCTTGCTATCATATTGAGGAAATGCAGACCGACAACCGCAACAACAAGAACAGCAACAACTACGGTCCTGAGAATTATTTCAGTGGAACCCGCCGCAGCTTCAGGCAAACCGCTCTGCCGTCTGGAAACGATTAAGCCGGCAAAAACGAACAACGTAAACCCGAATGCCGGGCCGTCGATATCGAGATCGAAAGAGGAATGCAGAAGCATTACAAGCAGAGAAACAGTCAGAACGTAAACCGTTTCGCTGCCTTTACCGCCGGATTTTATTTCGCGCAGAGCCTCGCGCAGAAGCGACACGATAAAAGCTGCAAACAGCAGAAAACCGACAATGCCGATTTCGGCAAAGAATTGAATCCAGATATTGTGCGGATTGCGGCTGTATACCGGTTCTTCAAGGTACTTGCGGTTAAGGTGTTCATAGGCGCCCATCCCGGCGCCCATGGGCTGAAAATCGACACCCATCCGCAGAGCAGTTTTCCAGTAACTTATTCTGCTGCCGACCGAAACGTCACCGCCTTCGCCACCCAGCGCCTCAATTCTTTCCACCGGAGAAACGGCAGAAGACGTTTCTGTGCCGGTGCCCTGCGCCATCTCGGAAGCCTTGTCGATTCCGTAGAAAATCGCCACGGAGAAAAGCGCTATCAGAATAAGAGATACTGCAGCTGCCGCACCGCGCCGTTTAAGCAGATAAGGAAGCATCGCCAGCATGCCTGTTGCTGCGCACAACCAGCCGCCGCGCGACATGGTATACATGAGGGCGACGACAAGAAATGCAAGCATAAGCACTGCAAGCAGTTTCAGCGATTTCTTTTCCACGCCGAAGATAAACAGCGCCGCAAGCGGAATCATTGCAGCCAGGTATCCGGCGAAAGCGTTGGTATGGAAAAACGTGGAAAACGGACGCTGAGTTTCCTTCAACAGGCGGATGTCTTCGGCGGAAAAGTTATTTTCCGAGGCGAAACGGAGCATCTTCGAAAATCCCCATGCCCCCTGATAAATTCCATACAGCGCCGCAATGGAAGCAGCGGCAAACAGCAGGAAAATAACTCTGCGAGTCTTAACTTCATCCGGCCGAACCAGGACAATTGTTGCAAAAAGCAGAAAACCGGTAAGATAACGCAATGATTCCCATAGCGCGTCGTTGAATACAACGCTCCATAAAACTGAAAGCAGAACCCATGCGGAAAATGCAGCCGCAGTTATGAAAGATGGGCTGAAAACCATGTTTTTCATGGCGACAGGACGGGAAATTGACACCCAGCCACAAAGCAGAAGAGCCAGAAATTCCCACACAAAAAGAGCGACTTCGGGATTCATTCCCAGCGAATAATTGCCGGCGGCAATAAGCGGAATGGCCGGAACGGCAAAATACATAAGCCTCGGAAAATTTCTGCTGTTTATTTCATTCATCGCCATACACCAGTTTCAAGCTGTTCATAAAAACGTTCATTTTCCGCGCAGAGCATATAAGACAATCTTCAACTCTGCAAGCTTCTTGACTTTGAACAAAATCTCAAGAAGATGTATTCTTTGAGGAGTGAAAAAATCACAGGGGTTTGTCCAGCATGAAAAAACCTTTTCCGAGCCATGAACCGCACAGTCTTCTTCTTGTAAGATTCAGTTCAATGGGCGATATTCTGCATGTCCTGCCCGCCTTCAGGGCACTCAGAAAAAAGCTTAGAATTACCCGTCTGTTCTGGGCGGTTGACAACGCATTTGCCGATATCGTCGAAGGACAGGATGGCCTGAAAGAAATTCTGCCGTTCGAACGACATGAAACGGCGAAGCGACTCGGCGCGCTTACGACATTCTGGTCAGGAATCAGCATGGTCTGGCATTACATAAAGGAACTACGCAGCAGAAAGATCGTCGGCAGCCTTGATTTTCACGGCAATTTCCGCTCAGGTTTTTTTGCATGGTTTTCCGGTGCCCGCCGACGCCTGGCATTTTCGAGTTGGAGCGAAGGCAACCGCATTTTTCAGGATTGCGCATTCAAAGCGCCCAAAGCCAAACTGCACGCAATTGAAAGAAATCTGGCGCTCATTAAACACATGGGAATCGACGCCGAACCGGAGTGTGTGCCAGTGGCTGTCGGCAGCGACAAGCGCGCCACCATTGATAAATACCTGAAAGAACAGCAGCTGGAACAGAAACGCTACATCCTCATGTTTCCGACATCGACCTGGACTATAAAACAGTGGACAGTAGAAGGTTACGCGGAAACGGCCTCGGAAATAAACAAAGCTACCGGATTGCCGGTTCTCATCGTTCAGGATTTGAAGGGCGCGGAAACGGCGGAAGCCATTGCCGCAATATCAAAAGGCAAAATAAAAGTCACTCCGTTCTTCGGCATCAAAGAGCTGGCGGCACTGTGTGAAAACGCAGCATTCGCAATCGGCTGCGATACCGGCCCTCTGCATCTTGCAGCAGCAATGGGAACGCCGGTTGTCGGCATATACGGCCCCACCGACCCGGCAGTCTTCGGCCCGTACTGGAAGCCCAATCGCGTTGTTATGCATGACGAAAACTGCACCAGGCGCTGCTGGAAACATCGCCGTTCGGAGGACGAAGCGTGCCAGTGCCTGAAGGCGCTGAAAGCAGAAAAAGTTATAAAAGCCTGCCTGGAGCTTTATGCGGAAACATCCACCGCACAGGAAAAAGCACGCAGATCGGCCTGAGCTGAAGGCCGCAGATCAATAGAAAGACAGGAAAACAAATGGCGATGAAACGCCCGCGATCTAAATTTATCTCGACTCTCAACGAAAGAATTCTCGTTCTGGACGGTGCGATGGGCACCATGATAGAAAAGCTCGGCGTCAATGCCGAAGCGCTTTCCGCCTGCTGTGATGGCCATTGCATGAATGTACCGGATTATCTCAACATCACAAATCCGCAGGGTATTGCGAAAATTCACAGGCTTTACCTTGAAGCCGGTTGCGATATCGTTGAAACAAACACTTTCGGCGCTAACCGCATAAAACTGGCCGAATACGATCTGGCGAAAAAAACATACGAAATCAATTTCTCTTCCGCAAAAACAGCGCGCCGAGTCTGCGACGAATTCGAGCAGAAAGACGGACGCCCGCGCTTTGTAGCCGGCTCAATGGGACCGACCGGCTTTCTGCCTTCTTCCTCAGACCCCAGTCTGGGCGGCATTTCGCCGGAAGAACTGGAGAAAATATATTTCGAACAGGCAGAGGCGCTCATTGACGGTGGTGCTGATTATCTGCTGATTGAAACCGGCCAGGATATTCTGGAAGTGCGCAGTGCTCTGCTGGGTGCAAAACTGGCCTGTGCAGAATCAGACCGCGAAGTTCCGGTTTTCTGTCAGGTAACACTGGACGAAAACGGTTTCATGCTGCTGGGCACGCGCATTCAGGCTGTCGCTACAACACTTGCAGCCTGCGGAGCGGACGGCATCGGCATGAACTGCTCCACCGGGCCGGAGGAAATGCGTGAGTCAGTCCGCCTGCTGGACGAAATCTGCCCTGCATTCATTTCAGTCATTCCCAATGCCGGAATGCCGATAAACATAGACGGCAAAGCCTCTTATCCTCTTTCACCGGAAGATTTCGCCTCACAGGTAATGGACTTCGTCAAAAGGCACGGAGTCAACATAGTCGGCGGCTGTTGCGGCACCACGCCCGATCATATCCGCAGTCTGGCGCAGGCGCTGGGAACCCGCAAACCTTCCCCGCGAAAAACAGCTGCGCGCAGCATGCTTTCTTCGGCAATGAATGCCGTTTCCATGTTCAGCCCGATTCCTCCGCTGCTGGTGGGCGAACGTATGAACACCCAGGGCAGTCGTGCCTTTAAAGATATGATGCTGCAACACCGTTACGATGAAATTCCCGATCTGGCGCGCAAACAGATTGAATATGGAGCTGGTCTGCTGGATTTGTGCGTTGTGCTGAGCGAAGACAGCGATGAAGCCGGACGGATGGAAATCGCCGTCAAAAAATTGCGCGGACTAATCGACGCACCGCTTCTCATAGACAGCACCGTTCCGTCGGTCATGGAAACGGCGTTGCGTCATTTCCCCGGACGTTGTGTGCTGAACTCCGTAAGCCTTGAAAGTCGCAGCGAGCGCTTCGACCCGGTAATGAGACTGGCTCAGCGTTACGGTGCGGCAGTCGTCGCGCTGACGGTTGACGAGCGCGGAATGGCGCTGGACGCCGGGCACAAAATAGAAATAGCGGAAAAAATACTGGAAATCGCTGCTGAGGAATACGGTCTAGGAGTTGAATCGTTTATTTTCGATCTGTTGACATTCACCCTGGCCAGCGGCGACACAAAATACTGCAACAGCGCCCGCGAAACTATCGAAGGAATAAGACTCCTCAATAAAAAGCACCCCGGAATTCTCACCAGCCTGGGCGTTTCCAACGTTTCTTTCGGTCTGAAGCCGGCGGCGCGCAAAGTGCTTAACTCCGTGTTTCTGCATCACTGCGTAAACGCAGGGCTGTCGTGGGCCATGGTTAATCCGGCGGCCTTGCTGCCATTCAATGGAATCGGCGAGCGCGAAAGACAGCTTGCCGAAGACCTCATTTTCAACCGTTCGCCGGATGCGCTGGCGGCCATGATCAATCACTTCGAAAGCTCTGCAGCAAAATCCGCCACCGGAAAAACGGCAACCGCTGCAGATGCGGAAAGAAATCTGCCTCCATCAAAAATCATCTACGCCAAAATTCTTGAGCACCGCCAGGACAGTCTTGACGAACTGCTGACACGCGAGCTTCAGAATCGTTCGGCATCCGCCATAATCAACGAACTGCTGCTGCCGGCGATGAAGGAAGTGGGCGACAGATTCGGACGCGGCGAACTGATTCTGCCCTTTGTGCTGCAATCGGCGGAAGTGATGAAAAAAGCTCTTACGCAGCTCGAACCGCACATGGAAAAGGGCGCGCATGAACATCGCGGAAGCATTGTGCTGGCGACGGTTTATGGAGACGTTCACGACATCGGCAAAAATCTTGCCGCAACAATTTTTTCGAACAACGGCTACAAAGTAACAGACCTCGGCAAACAGGTGCCGGTAAAAGACATCGTAGATAAAGCCGTCGAAATCAAGGCCGACGCCATAGGTCTTTCGGCGTTGCTGGTTTCAACCAGCCGCCAGATGCAACTGGTTGTTGACGAACTGCAGCGTCGCGAACTTCGAATTCCGCTTATTATCGGAGGCGCTGCCATCAATCGCAGCTTCGGCAACAGAATACGTTATTCCGAAAGCGGTAGTTATTATGAAGGCGGCGTGTTTTACGCCCGCGACGTGTTCGAGGGTCTCTCCATAATGGATGAATTGCAGAACAGCAAAACGCGCGCCGCACTGCTGGAGCGCTGCCGCATGGAAGCCGCCGAAACCCGTTCGCGGATAAACGCCCCGCAGCACGCCACAGCAATCGAAAAGCTGCAAATCGCGGCTGCTCCTGATATTCCATCCGCGCCGTTCATCGGTTCGAAAGTGATCGAAAGCATCGCGCTGAAAGAAATTTTTGCGCTTCTCAATCGTAAAACACTTTTCAGACTGCACTGGGGACTCAAGGGAATTCCTGATGACGAATACCGCAGAAAAGTATCGGAAGAATTCGAACCGCTGCTGGAGTCTCTGATGCGCGAGGTAATCGAGAAACAATCTCTGCACGTCTCGGCGGTATACGGATATTTTCCATGCCGCGCCCGGAACGACAGCCTGCTTGTATTTTCTGACCTTACAGAAACAAACCCCGCAGCAGAATTCAACTTTGCTCGTCAACAGGATCGCCACGGCCTGTGCCTGAGTGATTACTTCGCGAAAATGAACAGCAACAAGCCCGACATCTGCGCGCTTCAACTCGTCAGTGTCGGTGGAGAAGCGGTGAATTCCCGCGCGGTGGAAATGGCGGCGGGAAAATACAGCCGTGCCGTTTATATGCGCGGACTGGCGGCACAGTTAACCGAAGCGGCCGCAGAATGGATCACACGCCGCATCAGAAGCGAACTGAAGATTGAAGAATCAAGAGGCAGGCGCTTTTCTCCGGGATATTCATCATGGCCTGACCTGGCAAATCAGAAGAGTATTTTCAGACTGCTGGAACCTTCCCGTATCGGAGTCGAATTGAATTCAGCAAACCTTATGGAACCGGAAGAGTCCAGCTCGGCGCTGTTTGTACATCACCCGCAAGTTGATTACTTCGGAGTAAAGGCAGAAAGCTGAATCACGCTAGTTCAGAAAACGGTAACCTATGCCTCTGATGGTGTTTATGTAAGGCATTGTTTTGCCGAATTTTTTCCGAAGACTGCGGATGTGGACATCGACAGTGCGCGCAGTAACCGCGACATCGCAGCCCATAACCTCGTGAAGAATAGTCTGACGGTCGAAAACTCGTGCAGGATTTGAAGCCAGCAGGAACAGCAGCTTGAATTCGGTAGGAGTCAGGCGGATGTGCCTGTTTCGCCATTTCACAAGATGGCTTTCAACATCAATGTAAAGATCGCCTATTTCAAGGACGTTCGAGTTCTCAGAGGAATGCCTTCTGAGCAGCGAACGGACACGCGCCATAAGCTCATTGTCGGAGAAAGGCTTGGTTACGTAATCATCTGCGCCTTCATCAAGCCCCTGCACCACCATTTCCTTCTGCCCTATGGCGGAAAGAATCAGGATTGGAATCTTATTGTATTCCGGGTTGGCTCGTATCTTCCGGCAGACTTCGATGCCGTCCATATCCGGCAACATGAGGTCAAGAAGCACAAGGTCGATACTGCGGCTTTCAAGCGCCTTTACGGCGTCTTTTCCTGTGTATACGCCCAGAGGTTTATAACCTTCGCTTTTCAGTCTCATTTCAAGGAGGCTGACAAGGTCCTGCTCGTCATCTACAATCAAAACAACCGGCGCCTTGGGCATATCGAATTCCCGATACCTTTCTACAAAACAGAGGTATTACAAAGCTTTCACGCTCCCCTCCCTTGCGGAAAACCGGATACCTCCGAATGTAAACAACTGCCGGCGCTGCGCTAGAAGGTAATCAGTATGGCGTTGGGATTCTGGAATTCAGGTCCCGAATCATTATTATCGCCCCCACCGTCATCCATCAACTGCCAGGCTACAATACCAGCCACACCACCGGCGACAACAACTCCGACTATAGTCCACAGCCACCACTGAGCGTAGAGGGGTGTTTCCTCTTCTTCTTCCTGCTCTTCTTTGAGCTGCTCCGGCGGGACATAGCAGGTTGCGAATTCAACTTCATCCGAGAACAACCTGTTCATGTATGCATATACATTGCTGTCGAGATCACTTGAAACAGTATCCATCTTTTCGTTGAGATGTTTGTATTCTTCTGTTTCCAGATTGTAATAATAGCCGTCGATTTCAACCATTCCGCGAGATTCGGAAACACTTGCAACAAAAAGATGCTTGGTTTTAAGAACATTGTTAGACAGGCTCTGCACCGGAGTCCACATATAACGATGTTCATAACGCTTGCGGATGTCGTTGACTTCGGCTTTGTAAGGATAATAGCGTGTAACCTGTTTATTGGGAACATCGACCTTTTTGGTCACGTCTTCATACAGGCTTATTTTTGAACGATATTCCTGGTAACCGGGAGATTTGACCTTGAGAAAATGCTCTCCCACCGGAAGGCTGCTTACTGTGATCGGCGTAAGTCCACGGAAATCGCCGTCGATGAACACCATGGCGCCCTTGCGCGCGGTTTCGACCGTCAATGAAGACCTCGGCTGACGTGCGATTGAAGATCGGGCGTCTTCAAAAACATCCTTCACGGTTTGCGGGAATACGTCGGAGTCAAGGGCGGCATCGGGTTCGAGCCACAAAACCTTAAGGAACTCGTCCTTGCCCCTGGATTTGTCGCCAGAAAGCACATAACTTGCAGCCAGATATTTTCCGGCTTCAACAACAGAACTGCGATGCTCAAAATATTCCATGAAAGGTCTGTAAAGCTCCAGAGCATTGCTCAGATTTTCGATGGCCGCCGAGAAATCGACGCCTTCGTATGCCGAAACACCGTCGTCAAACGCAACTTTTGCCTTGCGAATCTGCACGTTTTCGTCCAGAGCAGATCGATCGCCCATGGAATAGTTAACAGGACGATAGTTGAATCTTTTGTCGGCGCGCAGCCATGTTTCTACGTAATTTTCGACTTCGGCTGCTCTGCGCTCGTTAGCTGCAGACACAGCGAACACATAAGTGGAAATTTTATCCGGGCCATCGACACGAGGACCGATTTTGACGGTCTGACGAGGTTTTTCGGCTTTTGGAGCGGTTTTTTCTGCGACTGCTTCTTCTTCCTCGTCTATATCCTCAATTTCCTCTTCTTCGACATCCTCGTCTTCGATATCCTCAATTTCTTCGTCTTCTGCAGGCGCAGCTTGGGCCGGAGGAGTTTCTTCTTCGTCTTCGATATCTTCGACGTCTTCCTCATCGTCCTCGATATCTTCGATTTCCTCTTCTTCAGCCGGTTCAGGTTCTGCTTTCGGCTTTTCAGGCGGAGTCTCTTCTTCCGGCATGGCTTCAGCCGGGGATTCCTCCGCAGCGTCATCTCCGAGGAGATCGGCGTCATCGACATCAAGGAGATCGTCGATATTATCCTGAGCGTAAGCTTTGCTCAGTCCCACATATATCCCAAGGTTGACACTGTAGGATATGAACATTGAAAAAGCCACGACCGTGGAAATCAACGCGAATCGAGTGCTCGCCCTCCAATACCTCATAGCATCTACCCCTCAGAAGTTCAGAAAATACATGTTCCGTGAACATAAGTTTAGAATAGCATATACCCTAACGGCACCTTATAGGCAAATGTTTTTCTGTTTTCAGACCTCATTTCGCACCGGAAGGCCCGTGAGGCGATTTCGGCTTTTCTGTTCTTGACATCATAACTTTTAGCCGTAAACTCTTCGCTGTAATTACTTGCAGTTGAGACATGAGCTCACACATAACAAATCGAATTTCCCTTTTGCACAGCCAGACTCATTCAAGGCGGTTTTATCTTTCCGATATGAAAAACACCGAAATCGTGTTCTCTATTCGTATTTCTCACATTAATTCAGAGCCTTACGCGACAGGAACGAATTCGTATCAAGGGTTCGTTTTTTCGTTTTCCAATAATTCGGTGAAGGAGAAGCAAATATGTTCAATAAAATGAAATCCATCTGGATCGACGGCAAACTGGTTCCCTGGGACGACGCAAAAATTCATGTAATGAACACCGGCCTGCATTACGGCTGGGGCGTTTTCGAAGGAATCCGGGCTTACGAATGCGTTGACGGTCGTCCGGCTGTTTTCCGCATCAGAGAACACATGCAGCGCCTGATCGACTCCTGCAAAATTCTGATGATGGATTACAAATATTCCCTGGACGAACTCTGCCAGGGAACAATCGAAGTTCTGCGCGACAACAACCTTAAGGAATGCTACATCCGCCCCATCATTTTTGAAGGCGAAGGCGGAATGGGTCTGATCGCCTACAACCCGGTAAACGTGGTCATCGCCGCCTGGCCGTGGCCGAGCTACCTTGGAGACGGCATCGCGGAAAAAGGCGCGAAGGTCAAAGTCAGCTCTTTCTCGCGCCATCATCCGAATGTCGGCATGGTGCGCGGCAAAATCTGCGGACAATA
>JAKQSH010000078.1 GCA_029570245.1 Deltaproteobacteria bacterium
TGTGCCGAACGCGCAGCACTGCATCAACGCCGGTTGTGAAGGTGAAAAAAACTGCGATGAGGAAAGCGGGTATTGCAATAACAGCGATTTGTGGCCGGGTATGTGCGACAGATGTTACAGCGACAGCGATTGTCCGGCGGAAGGCAGCATCTGTAGTGTGGTTCTCGAAACTCAGGAGCATTTCTGTTCGCCGACCTGCCGTTCGACCGATCCTGTCTGCCCGACAGATTCGACCTGCACGGATGTTTCCTCGTTCATGGGATTGCCTGACGCCTACCTGGTATGCCTGCCGGATGTGAACACCTGCGGCAACCCGCATATGACCGGCGGTTCGTGCGCCTCTGACGACGAATGCTCTGAAGAACTCTACTGCATTACCGAAGCTGACAACGAACTGGAAGTGATTTTCCCCAGCGGTTACTGTTCCAGGCTCTGTGAAAGCGACGACGACTGCCTGTCGGGTTCGCGCTGCACTACATTCACAGTCGGAAGCGACAAGGTGAAAACCTGTACAACCCTGTGTTCGCATCAACCCGACGACTGCCGCAGCGGTTACACCTGCTTCAATGTAAGCAACACCGCCATATGTATTCCCGAAACACTGGTTGATAAGTGATCCGCTGCACGTTTGACGCCATTTCAAGAAACATAAAAACGCCGGGTTCAAGTGACCACGGCGTTTTTTTCAGGTCCGCCATCCGGCTACTGAAGCAGTCAGAAGGAGATAACTAAGAGCGATCTTGAAGTGTCGGTTTGCGGGAACATCCGTGAAGATGTATATGCCGCTGTCTGCACATACAAATTGACGGTCTGACCTCAACACTTTTTCTGCAATGAAAATGACTGATCGGCTTTTATGAATTCTGTGCAGTAAATACAAAAATAAATACACCTATACTGGTGCATATTGATACACTCAATATAGTTCGTCGGTTGAATACAAAAAATGGACTGATTAATGACCCTCTAATCGACAAGCACGGAACGACGACCCGTCAGACGGTTTCGGCGATAGACTCGCCGGACTCGGCTTCCGGTTTGCCCACAAACACCTCTTCCCTGGTGTTCTGAGCTTCATAGCTCTCTGCCGACATTCTGCGTTGCAGAGCAGCAGCTGCGGCCCTGTAACGGGCCATACTGTCGTCAGGAGCTTCCGTGCTCCGACTGGAGAATTCCACCTTGTCCACCGACTCTTCAGCGATCATACCCGCGGAACGGGAGGTGCTGTCCGCAACCTGCCTGTACTCCGCAACCTCTTCACTCTTTTCCCCTTCGCCCACCTTCCTCAGGCTGAGTCGCTGGCTCGGTATGTTGTTTACGTCGATACGCATGTCATTCTCCAAACCAGTTATCCGGGCTCCATTACTTTACTTCGCCCGGCAACTTTATTCTCTGACATTTCTTGTCGGCAGTCAAGAATATTGGTGGGTATCTGTCAAAAATTATTTCTGATTCCGCCGCTCTGCCGATTTTCTCCGATACCCGTTCGTAAGCTTCTCCTATGAGATAAAGCGAGCCGCACAGAAGAATAAGATCATAATCCGGCGACAATTCCTGTGCCAGACGCAGGGCGGCTGACACTTTTTTTGCCCGGCGCACTTTGCCCGGAAGTCTGCTTACATGTTCAAACAGCTCTTCCACGCTGCGCGCACGCGTAACCGCCGGCTCGGTAAGTATCCAGTCTGTGTTCAAACGTCTGAAAGGCTCCACGCACTCTTCTATACGTTTGTCGCGCATGAATGAAAACACCGTAAGTATACGTTTCTGCGGGAACATTTCTTCAATCGTATCCACCAGTGCGTTGATTCCCGCCGGGTTGTGCGCGCCGTCCAGTATCCACGGCGGATTGTTTCCGAAGCGATCCAGTCTGCCGGGCCAGAACATGCGTTCCATGCCCGACTTTATGCTTTCTTTGCTGATTTCCCAACCTTTGGCTCGCAATATGGCCAGCATGGCCAGTGCGATTGCAGCGTTGTCGCGCTGATGAGCGCCGGGCAGGTCGAGTTTCAGTCTGTTGATCCGCATTCCGCAGCCGCTGAAGCTGTAGTCGCCGTTTTTTCCGCCCAGTTTGAAATCCCGCCCAAGTTTAAAAAGCGGGGCGCCCTGTTTTTCTGCAGCCCTGTCGGCCTCGAGCATGGCTTCTTCCGGCAGGCGGCCAATAACAGCCGGTACGCCTTTTTTAATGACTCCGGCCTTTTCGCGCCCGATGCGCTTAAGACCCTTTCCCAGCCAGTTCTCGTGTTCAAGCCCGATGGTTATTACGGTTGAAACTTCTGGAATCACAACGTTGCTGGCGTCAAGTCGTCCGCCCAGACCGACTTCCAGCACCGCCACTTCCACTTTCTGTCGCACAAAGTGCAGGAAACAGATCATGGTCATTACTTCGAAGAACGTCGGCGCAATGCGTTTGCCGTCGTCGGTGCAGGATTCATTGTAGGCGCTGATGCGATCTTCGACGAAGTTGGCCAGTTCCAGAATTTCGTCGCGGGTTATGGGGTCTTCGTCAACCAGAATGCGCTCGGTGTAATCAAGCAGATGCGGCGAAGTGTAAAGGCCGGTTCTGTAGCCCTGCTTGCGCAGCACCGAAGCCGTATAGCAGGCGACTGAGCCTTTGCCGTTGGTTCCCGCCACATGCACGCTGCGGAATTTTTTCTGCGGATTGTCGAAAATGCGGCACATTATGCGCATGTTGCGCAGGCCCATTTTGATCCCGCGCTTGTGCAGACCGTAAAGATATTCACGGGCTTCGCCGTAGTTTTTCATTGTCTGTTACTCACTGCTTCTATTTGGTCGTCATGGTGAAAGCGCCGTCCCAGTCTTCAGGCGGCGGATTTTCGACATATGCCCGACAGCGTGCCGAGAAAACGCGCGCCGGCGCATCGTCGGAAAAATCGTGCCTTACAGACTCGAATACTTCCAGCGCTTCTTTCCATTTACGGTTGCCGTAAAGAACAAGTCCCTGCTCGAAGCGCGCCGCCAGTTCTATTTTTTGCGGCGTTCCGGGGCGTCGTTCGAGCAGTTCGAAAATCGTAACCGGTCTGGTTTTACCTTTTACACGGATAAGGTCAAGCTTTCTGCACACAAAAAGATCGGACACCGCCGAATAAGTGAATTCCGAAATTATCATGTGCGTGCCATACTGCTTGTTTGCTCCTTCAAGACGTGAGCCGAGATTCACGTTGTCGCCCAGTAGCGAGTAGTCGAAGCGCAGATCAGAACCCATATTGCCGACCCACATGGTGCCGGTGTTGACGCCGATGCCGATGTCTATTACCGGTCTCCCCCGTTCGGCCCAGCGCCGGTTCAGCTGTGTCAGTTCGTTCAGCATGTCCAGACCGGTTTCACAGGCGCGCCGGGCATGGTCGGGCTGTTCCAGCGGCGCTCCCCAGAAAGCCATGATCTGATCGCCCACGTATTTGTCGAGCACGCCGTCGTACCTGAGCACGATTTCCGTCATGGGGTTGAGATACTCGTTGATGAAATTTCCAAGTTCCTCCGGCGTCAGTTTCTCGGAAACGCTCGTAAAATCGCGCACATCCGAGAAAAGCACCGTAAGCTCCTTTTTCTGTCCGCCCAACTTGAGCTGTTCGACGTTTAAAACGAGGTGATCGACTACCGATTCGGAAACGTACTGCTTGAAAGCGCCTTTGAGTTTGCGTTTTTCACGTTCTTCAGTCATGTAGCGATAAACGTAGCAGGCCAGGAAAATAATAAAAGCCTGCGTCGTGGGCAATGCGAAATATACCCAGTAACCGTTGGGGAAGAAATAATATTTGTCGACCAGATAATATGCGGCCATCACCAGCAGCAGCAGCATGGCCCCCCACAGCGCGCTGAGGCGCTTGAGCATGAATCCGAAGAGCAGGCCGAAGGCCAGAATCGAAGCCAGTTCCAGATAGAACGCCCACCACGGGCGCATCAGAAAATCGCGGTTCAGGATGTTGTCTATCACGTTGGCGTGAACTTCCACTCCTGGAAAATCCTTCTGGAACGGCGTTACGCGCAGATCGTATACGGCGGTGGCGGTCACTCCCACCAGCACCAGTTTGTTCTTGAATGTTTCTGGCTGAAAGCGACCTTCGATAACATCCAGCGCCGAAACGGTTTTGAATGTCCGTTCCGGGCCGTGGTAATTAATCAGCAGCCGTCCCGCGTCGCTGACAGGAATATCCGTGGCGTCGGCGTCAAGCCCCAGGCTTATTTTGTAGACGCCGAGCGGGTATGTATGCACCACAATTTCGCGGTCAAGGTAGGCCGCCGCGGATTGCAGTGAAAGCGACGGGAAAAGTCTGGCTTCACCTTCAGAGTCGGGCAGCGCGATCTGTTGCACCAGATCGGCCCAGCGCACCGTACCGTCGCTGTCCTGCTGTATGCTGAAATGTCCGAAGTAGTCGGTGGCGTCCGAAAAGAGCTTCAGCGGCACACGCGCCGCAGGTCCTCTGGGCCAGGCGTTTATGTATTCGCTTTCGTGCTGGGGGGCGAGCGGTTTGATGATTTTGATCTTGGAAGGATTGATGCGATCCAGATCGGCGTTCATTTCTGCCGGGTCGAGATGTGCGATTTCCTTCGGATCGGAATAGTTGAAGAAGCCCAGCACGGTTTTTTCGTTCATGCTGATGGCTTGCGCCAGCAATTTGTCGGGGTCGGAGTTGGCTATTTCACTGTCCAGGAAATCCAGCACTCTGTCGCGCAACTTCTCGCAGTCCCGGCAATTCTCAACTTCGATGGCGTCGATTTCGTTCTGAACGGTTTTGAGCACTTTGCTCAGTTTCGAGCGGTCTTCGTCGGCGAATGTCACGTCAAATGCTATAAGCTCCGCTCCGGCCTTGTTGAGCTCGTTGAGCATGATAGCCACCAGCACGCGGTTCCATGGCCACAGTCCCAGTTTGTTTATGGATTTTTCGTCGATGGCCACTATCACAACCTGATCGCCGGGCGGGTGCGGTCCACGGTCGAGAAATTTGAGATCGAGCGCCTTCAGTTCGATGATGTCGAAAAGACCGTAGCTCAAGCCGCGCTCTTCCTTGACGATGAAAAGCGCAAGAAAAAGCAGCGTCAGCATTATGCTTAAGCGCAGCACGCTCATTCTGAAGATTTGCCTGAGCAGTTTTTTCATTGAAGCCTTTACCGCAAAAGATTGCCCTTATCTGATGAATAATAGATGGCGCAGAGGCTGTAGTCAAGGTGGCGGGAGTCTATTCCGACAGCAGCCGGATTGACACCTGTCGCCGGTTGGTGATAAATTACATTGAACAAGGGTTGATTTTTTTTCGGAAAATTTCAGGGAGGACATGCCGCATGAAGGCGAGAAAGCATTTCGTATTGATTCCGGCCATTGTGTTTGCAGCCTGCTGTTTTTCATTTCCGGCGGCATGGGCTCTCGGCCCGACGGTGCAGCCGCCGCAGGAAGCGCCTGCAATCTACGTAATATCGCAGGGTATGGAAAATCAGGTGATGGAACTTTTACCTGACGGTATGACGCTTGCCGGCGGATATGTAATAGGGAATATTCTCATTGAAGAAAGCAGTATCTGTGTAGATTTCAGTGCAGCAGACGGAAAGACCGTAAAAATCCGACTCGGACACCCGGAACAGTTGGAAGGTGCATACGGAAAAACCGCTCAATTCGCTGTAAAAGCGGAGAGCGGCGATACTGCTAAGCTGAAAACCATGCTGGATGATCTTCTGGCGCGCCTTCGCGAAAACGGTAAGAACTGGAGTTGGGCAAAAGCATCACGCAAAGTTCAGAACATTCCCGACCGATCGGCGGCGTACTTTCTTTCGCCGGAGTGCGCCGGAGTGCTTAAAAAAACCGAAGCCGGATTCCAGACGGTTTCAGACTCCGCCGGAATGCTGAAAATAATGGAAGAAAACGCCACCGGAAAAGAAGATTGCGACAGCTGGCTTCTGATGTCGCTTATGAAAAGCGCAGACATGACGGTCTCTGAACAACTGGAAAGGCTGGCGCGAAGCATAAAAAGCGTTTACTACAGCAACTCGGCCATGATTATGCTGGGCATTTATTACCAGCGCAACTCCCAGAACGCCAGAGCGCGCGATGTCTGGAACGAACTGATCGAAAAGCAGCCGGCTCTGGTGGAAGCTGCGTTGCGTCTGGCCAATGTAATGGCGATAGTTGGATACGGAGAGACCGACCTGGCGCGTTTTCAGCAGCGCTTAGACAAAAATCCGAACGACAAATCCGCCGATCTGGTGCTGGGTGTCCTTAAATATTATATGCGCGATTACTCTGGCGCACTGCCGCACCTTCAGCGCAGCGTAAAATACAACAACGTCGGCCCGGAAATTCTGGTTTTCCTGGTTATGACAGACTATTTTCTTGGGCGAAAAGACGAAGCCATGCGCCTGACTGACGAAAACATCGGCAAGCCGGGGCAGTCAAGACGGCTTTATTATTGCAAAGCTTTTCAACTGCTGGAGAAAGACCGCAACGCCGCAATGGATTATCTTGTGAAGTTCATAGAATCTCACGGAGCAAAAGTCTCCGAAGCTGCAACAAACCCTTCTCTGGAAGTGAAAGAAGCCTGGGAACTGTTGGAGTATGTCAGAAACTGGCGAGAGGATTCGGGCGTTGATCTTCTGGCTCCGCTTGATATGCAAGCCCCTTGGCCGATGATTAACAATTACGACTACGGCGTTCCGGCCAATCCGCAACCGCAGCGGTAAGAGCTCTCCACGAATAAAAAAGCCCGGATTTCTCCGGGCTTTTTTATTCATTGCCTGTCGAAGATTAAATCTTTTCCCATTCGCCTTCTGCGGGAGCACCGGCCTGCTCATCCTTCTTGGTTCCGTCGGAAGGAGCGGCTGCGCCCTTGGTGGAAGCTTTGTGAGCTGCGCTGATTTCAGCGGCCTTTTGTTCGATTTCCTTCTTCTTTTCGGGCGTATCCAGACCCATCTCGCGCATGTGCCAGGCCAGAACGTAACCCAGGTTTTCCGTGACCTTCTGGAATTCCTTGTTCAGCTTCTGGTCCTGCCAGAGGCTGTAATAGTAGGGAATAGTTTCCGGAGTGGCCATCTTCCACGCGAAGTACAGAACCGCGTCGCGGACGTACTCGTTGGGGAAGTACATGGTGTCGTCGAGAACGGCTTTGGCGTACTTTTCCTTATCGCCGGTGTTGGCCAGAACATAAACGGCCTTCTGACGGACGGCCCAGTCATTGGACTTGAGTTTGCCCAGCCAGCAGTTCATGTCATCTTTGCACTCGGCGGCGGCGTCAAGACGCTTGGCGAAGGATGCCAGCATGTTGGGCGTGGTTTCTTTCCAGCCGAAAATCTGAGCTTTGCACTTGCCGCTGTCGAGGAATTTTTTGTAACGATCAACATAGGAAGCGTCGCCGAGCATGGTGACGACGTTGGCGGCGGCCAGGCAGTACTGAGCGAACGAATCCGGCTTGCCGTAAGCGTTCTTCATGTTGAGGTCGCCCTTTTCGGCGATGCTCATAAAGGCATCCAGATGCTCGGACTGGCCGATGTCGATCAGGGCGTTGGCGATGATTTCTTTTTCGTTCAGATACTCGGTGCCCTTGGGAGATACCATGAAAGCCTTGGCCAGCACAGGCTCAGCTTTGGGACTGGCGGCTACGCCGATGGCCTGAATTACCTTGGCGAAAAGTTCGTAAACGATCTTGTTGTCCATGCCCTTCTGGAATTCTTCCAGCATCTTGGGCAGCAGGCGCTCGTCGCGCATCTGCCCCATGACGTTGACGGACTTGATCTGTATCCATTCCGGCTTCAGTTCGATGCTCTTGGCCAGTTCGTTGGCCTTTTCGTTCTGGAGATCGTAGCACTTGATGAGGTTGTCAACGATATCCTGATTGCCGATCTGAATCATGGAAAGCTGAGCGTCGCGGAACAGGTTACGACCGGTTTCGTCATCGACGAAAAGTGCGTAACAAAGGGCTTCACCGGCCTTCTCGGCTTTGATTTCGCCCAGTGCGATGGCTGCGTAGTGGCGGATAACCAGATTCTGTTTGGGGTCCATCACTATGTCGATCAGCTTGGGTTCGGCGCGCTTGTCGCCGATCATGCCCAGAGCCTGCACCGCGCCGGAACGACCGGCTTCACCGGTGTTGGCGTTGTCGAGAACCCACAGCAGAGAATCGACGGCGGCTTTGTCGCCGATCATGCCCAGAGACATGCATATCTGCTCGGTCATACGGTCGAGGTCTACGCTGTCTTTGATTGCAACCTGTTTGAGAACTTCGATCAGTTTGGGAACGGCCACCGGGTCGCCGATGATTCCCAGAGTATAAATGGAAGGAATGGTGGTGTAGCGTTTTTCAACTAGGTCCAGCAGAATCGGTACTGCCTTTTTGGTTTTGTGCTGCTGAACATACATCAGGGCGGCGTCGCGGGTGCGGCGGTCACGCAGTTCCTTGACCCAGTCATCCTCGGTCTTCTCAGTCTCGCAGGCTGTAAACAGCATAAGCAGATTGATCAGGAAGGCCCAGAGAAGAATTTTCCTCATCTTCAGCTTCTCCTTTTCCTAAGGGGTTTCAATACTATCTTCCCTATACTTTCCGGTTTGCACCGTTATACTCTGATTCACAGAGTGTTTACCATATATTGTTCCCCAGGTCCAGAGCAAGGATATTTTTCCTGGATATTTCAGACTCTTCATATCCCTTCGGGAATGAGAAGAAGAAACTCTGACCTGACGACATCCTTAAACGGCCTGCCGGCTCGCAGTTTCTGCTTCAATAAGAAAACCCGGAATACACTCATGTAATCACAATCTTTAGGAAAATATTCATTCTTACATCGGGAACTGATCAAAAAAACTGAGATAACAGAAAGCAACGTCGTAATAATTGCCGGAGGAATTCGATGTTTTTCAGAATATGTCCAGAATGCGGACATTTGCTTGCGGAAAACGAAGATTTCTGCCCGAAATGTCAAATTTTTCCATCCGTCGGAAACAGCAGTGAATTCGAACTTGACGATTCTCACCTTGACGGACCGAAAGTGTTTTTCGCCAGAGGACAGTCGGCGCTGATCAAAACTTCTCATCAGATAATGCTGCTGAACGGCAGAATAAGCCTCTTCGACTCAGGCAACGTCGAAATTCTGGGCATGCTGTCGGAGCTGAACGAAATCATTCAGACGCCTTACGGCGCAACAACCTTCATATTCGAAAACGGCGATGCAGTCCGGCTCTTTGCAGAATCGCCGGGCGGCGCACTGAACGAATTGTGTCGCTCATTGCAGACGGTTTCCGGCAGAATGCTGATTAACACGACCCCGCTAACCGCAAACAGACAAACCACTC
>JAKQSH010000090.1 GCA_029570245.1 Deltaproteobacteria bacterium
ACCGGAGGGCAGCTTCAGCTCCTATGTGGACGCCGATGACGGCGCACTGCTGGCCATGCGCGACGAACGTGTTTTTCTTAACGGCACCGCAAATATCCGTCATTATCAGCGCAACCCGTCAAGCTCGCTTGTCAACGATGCCGCTTCGGGCGTGAAGGTTACGACCGGATCGGCCACCGGCTATATAAGCGAGTCCGGTCAGTTCGATGTCCTGGGAAGTTCATCTTTTGACCTCTCTCTCTCCGGGCGGTACATAACAATATACAATCAGGCCGGCAGCGCCATAACCGAAAATGTTACGGGCTGGAGCAACGGCCAGACATATAACTGGAGTGAGAGCACCGAATACAATCTTGCGCAGATCAACGCTTACGCCTTTGTAGAAAAAGTTCGGCAGTATGCATATCTGATGAATCAGAACGTCGGATGGCTTACTGACAACATCACCACGTATGTAAACACAAATGATGTCTGCAACGCGTTTTTCGATCCCGAAACCGGCGAGATGAATTTTTACCGGGCGGGCGAATACTCCGGTTATGAATGCAACAACACGGCGCTCGTAGCAGATGTCGTTTACCACGAATTCGGACACGGTTTCCACTGGTACAGCAGCGTGGCCGGAGTCGGTTCATTCGACGCCGCAGTATCCGAAGGTCTGGCCGATTTCACTTCGGCCTGCATCACCGGAGACAGCAGGATGGCTCCTTATTTTTACACGTCCGGTGAACATCTGCGAGACATAGAACCCGACAAAGTCTGGCCGGATGATGCTGCCGAAGACGAACACGTTACTGGTCTTATCATGGGCGGAGCCTTGTGGGATATGCGCAAGGCCTTGAGAGCGGCTCTGGGCGGCACTCAGGGCGACTCAGAAGTCAGGCGCATTCACGCCGGAATCGCCAGAACCGCTCAGGGCATGGAATCCACATATGAAGCGGCGCTTCTGGCCGACGACGACAACGGCAATCTGGCTGACGGCACTCCGCATTTCTGTCTGATTTACGGTGCGTTCAGTGCGCACGGACTGGTCGGTGAAAACACGGCTACTCTGTTCGTAGAACATCAGCCCGTGACCAATTATGCCAATCCCGGACACGGCATTCCCATCAGCGCCGATGTAAGCGCCGCAAACTTGGAATGTTCGGAATCCGCTGTCGGCAGCGTCAAAGTGAAATACAGTCTCAACGGCGGTTCAAGCTGGAGCAGCGTGAACATGAGCGCTTCCGGCACTCATTACACCGCCGCCATTCCCGAACAACCTTACGGCACACTGATTCTTTACAGGATCGAAGTACAGGATTCATCGACCGGAAATGTCATCGTCAAGCCCGGCAATCCGGCTGCACCATATTACTATCTGTACGTCGGCGGATTGACCGAAATAAACTGCTACGACTTTGAAGGCGACGCCGCCGGATGGACGCATCAGTTGCTTTCCGGCGATTCTCAGGAAGGCGCTGACGACTGGCAGCAGGGTGTGCCTGGCGGCAAAAACGGCGATCCTGCTGAAGCGTACAGCGGCAGTAAAGTATGGGGCAACGACCTTGGAACTCAGACCAACTGGGATGGTATGTACCAGAACAACCGCAAGAACACTCTCAAGAGTCCCAGTATGAGCTTCAACGCTTATTCCAGCGTCAGACTGCGTTTCCAGCGCTGGCTTAACATCGAAGACGGCAAATACGATCAGGCAAAAGTTTATGTGAACAATCAGGTGGTATGGAGCAACGCCGTCAGCAGCGCCGGAGATGTGCATCATCAGGACGACGAATGGATACTTACGGATATAGACATTTCCGACTACGCTGCCGGAGAATCTGCTGTGCAGGTGCGTTTCGAACTCACCAGCGATGGCGGTCTGCAGTTCGGCGGCTGGAATATCGACGATGTCTGTTTCTACGAAATGACAGACGACGTTATTGTTGACGGTGACAGCGGCGAAGGTGAAGGTGAAGG
>JAKQSH010000092.1 GCA_029570245.1 Deltaproteobacteria bacterium
CGGCGGGCATCTCTATCTCGTCGCGATGCAACAGGGCCTTGGGCGGATCACGGCGGGCGCTGTGTTCGGCGTGGGCCTCGTGCTCGTGGTCATCGCCGGCGCCGAGCTGTTCACGGGCAACATCATCATGCTCGTGGGCACGGTGACGCGCCTGTTCTCGATCCGCAAACTGCTGCGCAATTGGGGGATTGTCTACATCGGCAATTTCATCGGCGCGCTTGTGCTGGCGTGGCTCGTGTGGGGATCAGGCCTGTTCGGCGCGCCGGGCACGCTGAACGATCTGGGCACGCTCTCCGTCAAGACTGCCGAGGCGAAGCTGTCGATGCCGTTCATGCAGCGCGCCATAATCGCCGGAGTGCTGGTGGCGCTTCTGGCCGGATTTTACGGCGCTTTCGTGGTGCAGCGCGGTCTGAGTTTCTTAGGCAGCGGTCTGGCCCATGCCGCATTCGGCGGCGTGGCGCTGGGGCTTCTGCTCGAAGGCGAACCGCTGCTGGTGGCCCTGCCCTTCACCATGGTAACCGCACTGGGCATAACCTGGATAAAAAACCGCACCCGCCTCGGCCCTGACACTGCGGTTGGCATACTGTTTTCAATCGCGATGGCGCTGGGCGTTATTTTCATCGCCATGCGCGACCAGTACAGCACCGACGCCTTCGCCTATATTTTCGGCTCCATACTGTCGGTAAACACGGCTGACATTTATGCCGCCGTCGGCATGTTGATTTTTACACTGGCGGCGCTGCCGCTTTGGGGGCGCTGGGCTTACGCCAGTTTCGACCCGGAGCTGGCGCTGTCGGACCGCCTGCCGGTGCTGCGCGACGACTATGTGCTGTCGGTGCTGCTGGCCGTAACGATAGTGGGGGCGGTCAAAATACTGGGTATGGTGCTTATTACCGCATTTCTCATCATTCCTGCCGCCAGTGCGCGTTTAATAGCCGGAAGCTTTTTCTCAATGACGCTGCTGTCGATGCTGTTCGGCGTCGTTTCCACACTGCTCGGACTTTTTGCGGCTTATCAGCTCGATCTGCCCTCAGGAGCGACCATCATTCTTACGCAGGCGGCGATATTCTTTGTTGCAATGGCTCTCCCGCGCGCACGATAAGGCCGCGCTTCGCGCTCGCATGTGTGGCAGGGCGCAACGGTTTTTATCAGAATTCAATCCAGCGGCAGGTCCATATAAAAGCGTGTGAATTTTCCGGCTTCGCTCTCGAAACTCAGTCTGCCGCCGTGTTCTTCAATTATTTCGCGGCTTACAGACAAACCAAGGCCGGTTCCTGCACCATGAGGTTTTGTGGAAAAGAAGGGTTCGAAAATCTGCCCGGCATTTTCGGGTTTTATGCCGCTGCCCATGTCTTCAACACAGGTGCGCAGCCATCTTCCGTATTCGTCGGAATATAAGCTGCTCCTGATTTCAATGAATTTATTCTGATGATATCCGGCGTATCTTTCGTTGAGGGCATCGCGGGCGTTTATTATGAGGTTCATCAGAACCTGCATGATCTGTTTTCTGCGGCATTTTACCTGCGGCAGTCCGTCTTCGGACTCCAGCGACAGCGCAATGTCGTCCTTGGCCAGAATCCGCCGTGTCAGAACCGCCGTATCCTCTATGATGCGCTCCATGCCGACCGCCGCCGGAGCTTCTTCATCGTGTTTCGAAAAAGACAGCAGATTTCGGACTATGCCGGAAATGCGCTCGCTTTCCGAAACTATGCTGGCGGCGTAACTGCGTATGGCTTCCACGTCTCCGCTTGCGGCGGCATCATCGAGAATGAGTTCGGCGAAATTCATTATGATGTTGAGCGGATTGTTTATTTCGTGTGCGACACCACCCGCCAGAGTTCCTATGGCCTCAAGTTTCTGCTGACGGCGCAACTGTTCTTCGAGTCTGTTTTTTTCCTCTTCGGCGCGCACCCGATCTTCTATGCTGGTAAAAGAAATCAGAATGCAGTCGGTGTCGTTCAGTTTAACGGACTGCCCCGAAAGCAGCCATGTTTCATAGTGTCCCGACGGACTGAACAGGCGGGCTTCGAAATTTATCACGCGGCCCTCGCGCGCCACCATTTTCAGAAAACGTTCACGCTCGGAGTTGTCCTGCCAGGTGTTGAAATCCAGCGAAGTCCGCCCGACGATTTCTTTCCGGCTCAGTCCGGTCATTGATTCGAAATACCGGCTGCACTCCACAACGCGGTTGTGTTCCATGTCCGTAATTATGACCGGCAGCGGCAAGCTTCGGAAAATGTTGCGGAAGATTGAATTTTCAGTCTGATCCGCCAGTGAATCTTTTCCTGTATTCACTTCAGACAGGGCCGAAAGGTCAAAATTTGCAGGACTTAAATGACTTTCCTTATCGTGGGAGTAATTTTTCATTCCGGGCTCACCTTTTCTTCGAGTGCTTTTCCGCCTGACCATATTCCGGGCATGGCGAAAGTTCGTCCCCCCCGGACATGGTCTGCATAGAAACACCGGACACCGGTAAAGAACATCTCCAGTGTGAGCCGCTTACTTCATTATGTTCTATTTAATAGACCACTGCAGAAAAACGCGGGCAAAATACAGGAATTGACGCGGGATGTCAATATTAAAAAAACAGTTTTTGCATATTATTTGAGCAGGTGTTTTTCAGAACATGTGTTTGCGGGAATATACATTGAGCATGACCGCTACGCAACACATTGAAATAACGAGAGATGTTCCGCCGTAGCTCATAAACGGCAGAGTTACGCCCACCACCGGCAGCAGACCTACCACCATTCCGATATTTATCAGCACCTGCCAGAATATAATGGCGCTGGCCCCCAGAGCCAGCAGCGCCCCGAATTTTTCGCGCGCCTTCGAGGCGATGTGCAGACCCGACATTATAAGTCCGCCGTACATTCCGATAAGCAGCAGAGAACCCAGAAAGCCCTGCTCTTCAGCCCAGACCGAAAATATGAAGTCGGTATGCTGTTCGGGCAGAAAACGCAGCTGAGTCTGCGTCCCGTCGGTAAAACCTTTTCCCAGAAAACCGCCCGAACCTATGGCAATTACCGACTGGCGGCGATGATAGCCGGAACCGCGCGGGTCGGCCTCCGGGTCGATCATTGTAAGTACTCGTTTTTTCTGGTAGTCCTTCATTACAAAGTTCCAACCTATCGGCATGGCGATAAGTGCGACAAGTATAAGGGCCAGTATGGTTCGGAAGCGGATTTTTACAAAAAGAAATATGGTTCCTGCAATAAACGACAGCATCAGCGCCGTTCCCAGATCGGGTTCAAACAGAATAAGCAGCACCGGCAGACCGCCCAGTGCAAACGGTTTCAGCAGGCGCTTTAGATTGTAGCCCTCAACCGGAGCAATGTCGTTGTGGAAATAATGCGCCAGAGTGACGACAATGATGACCTTCATAAGCTCTGAAGGTTGCAGATTGAAAAATCCAAGTGGAATCCAGCGCTGCGAGCCGGCGATCGGTCGAGTGAAAAACACAATCAGCAGCAGAATTACTCCCGCCGCATACAGAAAGTAGGCAATGCGTTCGTAAATGCGGTAGTCGATGAGAAAAATCGGAGTGCAGATTATTACCGACACTCCTACCCAGGCCAGCTGTGAAAGAAAATAGCTGTTGTGCGTGCCGTCTCCGGCCTGGGAGGCCGAGTACAGATTGAGCAGCCCGATCAGTATTACCGCCGCCGTGAAAGCCAGCAGCGGCCAGTGAAAAATCTCTACTTTATTGATGTTTTTCATGCGGTGCCGTGCTCAGATCGACAGATGCCCGTACATTTTAAGGTTGAAATCGCGCACTATCATTTCCGCCAGACGGCTTAATGTTTTATCGCGGGCGTCGTTCCAGTTCATGCCGCCGTCGCGGTAAGTATGCTCAACCGATCCGAAAACCTTGCCGCTGTTTCCGTCTTTAAGCGTTATTAAGGCTGTGAATTTGGCGAAAACAAAGCCGGTTTTGTTGCCTTCGTTGGTTTCGACGCCTTTCACCCGGCCTTCGATTATGATGTCGGCGGCGCCATCTCCGCCTACCGAGAGCCTGCCGTTGTTGAGGCTGGCCACAACGGCGCTGTTGACCACCTGCGCCGAATCGCCGCCGATGTCCACCTTAATATTGACCTTTTCGAGCGCCGCGTTCAGTTTCTCATTCAGGGCCGCCGAACTTATTTCACCATCCAGGCCCTGTCCGGTTGGATTTATGACTGACAGCTGATTATTTTTTATCTCGCGCTCTTTCATAAGCGCAAGCGCTGTAACAAGCGGACGCAGACGCGCCAGATTGGAATCGCCGCCGTCGGAGCGTTCGACCAGCTTTGCAATTTCGCTGTCCAGGTCCATTACGCGCTGTTCGATGCGCCGCCGGGCCGGGCTGCGTTCCAGCACTGCCAGCGCGTATACGCGGCCTTTCTGTGTGTCGTTCCATGTCCGGGCTATTTCGATGCCCTGAACGGTTTCATCAACATAGGTGCGCGTCAGCTCCGAAACGGAGTTGTTGAGTATCCAGCTGGAACCCGAAGCGCCTTCCATGCCGGTGTACTGCGCCAGCGTGGTAAGCAGAGTTTCGATTTTTACGTTGAATTGCTTGGCGATTTCGGCGCGGGCGGTCTGTGTGGCTTCCTCGTGCGTAGCGGCCACACCTACGGCGTGCATGTATTTTACGCGCGGATATTCGTCCGGGTTGCCGTTTATCCAGGCGGGCGGGCCGGGAATTTTCTTTGCGCACGAACACAGCAGCAATATCAAAGCCAGTATTATCAATAATTTGTAACTTGCGTTCTTCATTCTTCACTCCCTTCCGGGTTCAGAAGTTTGTTTTAGTCGCTCAGAAGCGACAGCGTTGCGCCTGCACCGAGCTGCTGAGCCTGCGGAACTATGTTCCACAGCGGCTTGGGGGCCGGGTCGGCCTGTTTGCCGTCGGGATGCGGTTCGCGCGAGCGCAGCACAAGAAAACGCGTTTCGCCGGCTTTAATGTCGAAAGTCACTACCTGCCGGTCAAAAACCAGACCGCCTTCGGCTGAAAAATAAACCACCGCCGTATGGCGACCCGGTTTAAGGTAAACGCTTGAAACGCCCAGCTTGTCGGGTAGCGTCATCCACGAACGAGTGTCGGCCTGCAACGCCAGTTCCGCCACGTTGAGCGCCACGTTGGCTAATATGCTGACAACCTGAGTGGCTTCGCTTTTTGCGTGTTTTGCCACGGTTTTCGTAACTTTTTTGGCGGCATACATGGCTATGGCTTTTGCGACGGCCCGCGCCTTGAGCTGCCCGCTCTTTTCATCAAGCGATTTGCGCGCCAGCGCCGTCAGGTTGTGGGCCACTTCGACCTTATGTGTCTTTCCGCCGACTTTTAATTCTATTCTCCTGGTGCGAGAAGTGCCTTTGCCGTATTTGGGGTAATAAATGACAAAGGTGTCCAGCTCCGGGTCCGGAATTATCCATTTGGCGCTGTATTTGCGTGCGATACCGCCCGAAGAAGTCACCAGCACCAGCCTGCCGTGCGACTTGAGAAACTTTTGCGAAGGTGGTTTTATTTCCGGAAACATGCTGCGGTATTTTGCGGCTTCTTCCGTATTTTCGGACAGTTCCGCAGCCCTTACAAGCGCTTCGCGCAGAGATGAGGGCGCCGGAATGCCGAAGTCGCGTGCGGTCTGTTCGTAGCCTTCCCAGGCGTCGCGGTACGAAATGAAGGCGTCGCCGTATTCGCCGTTGGCCTCCTGAATCATTCCGGCCAGATATTGTGCAAACGGGTCCTGAACGTATGAGGTTTTAACTTTGTAT
This sequence comes from Deltaproteobacteria bacterium, assembly GCA_029570245.1. Classification (GTDB taxonomy): domain Bacteria; phylum Myxococcota_A; class SURF-8; order SURF-8; family SURF-8; genus JAKQSH01. The sequence continues at coordinate 5,755 of JAKQSH010000092.1, forward strand.
TTCTTGAGTTTGTCGGTGTAAACCTGCAGACGCTGATTTATCTGGCGCGCTTCGACGGCGGCGTTTTCGAGGTCGCCCATCTGAAGATAATTGAAAGCCGCCAGCAGGTTGACCATGATGCGCTCGAACTCCTCACCCTGCCAGGCCCGCTCCGTGTCGTTCCAGGCGATGGCCGCCAGTTCATCGGAGATGTCTTTTGTGAAATAGTTTTCAATCAGCTCCTTGCCGCGTTCAAGCAGCTGGTTGCTGTCGGCGTAACGGCCTTCCAGGTGGGTTATCATGGCGCGGTCCAGCACATCCATGAGCACATCTTTGCTGCTCTGCCCTTCCAGTTCGGCCAGGCGTTTGTCTGCCGATTTGTAGGCTCCGCAACGCACGTCGGTAGCCATGCGCCCGCGCAACTGGGCGTGTGTGGCGCAGGCCTGAAGCATAAAAAAGGCAAGCAGGACGCTCAGCAGTCCCGCCTGCCGCAGAGAAAAACTGATTGTTGTTCTCACCACCTGGATGAACCTTTGGTGATTATTTTCTTGATCTTGTGCTGGCCGATCCAACTGATTTCGTTGGTGGTCAGGTCATGCAGTTCCATATTAACCTGATACCAGATGGCGCGCTTGCCTTCCAGTTCGTCTACAATGGTGTTGAGCGAACCTTTAAGCATGAAGGCTGCGCCGGTTTCCTGGCCGACTCCGGCGCGCGTTTCCTCGGAAGTGTAACCCTGGTGCTGGTCGCGCCGTTCATCCCGGACTTCGCCGCGCTCGTCGCGCGATGAAACGAATTTTACCTTGCGCGAGTTGATAAGCGCCGACTGTATGTCTTTTACAAAAGTCTGCACGTTGATGTGTTCGTGGCTTTTGTTTGCGATGCTGCCGACGATAACCACCGGTTTCTGGCCGGGATGCGCGTCAACCCACTCCGGCAGCCAGCCGGAGGCCAGACAGTCGTTTACGATGCTTTCGGCCACCTGCTGCGAATCGGTGTCGTTCCAGCGCCCCGAAAGATCGGTGGTTTTGCCGGGATCGACACGCGTAACTTCGCGGGTTGCGGCGCAGCCGGAAGCCATTATGACGAAAAGAACAGATAAAGCTATGCATGCAGCAATGCGTCGCATGAAACAATCCTCCGTTGAATTCTGATTATTTGCCGGCTTTTTCAGCCTCGTCCACGGCCTGTCCCGCCCGGTTGCGCACCGGTTGCGGGTCGAACTTCTGCGGCTCGGCCTTTTTGGCGCAACAGCCGGAAATCAGCGTGAATACGAGTATCGAAACAAGCAGCAATGCCCTGACTCGCATGGAATTTTCCTCTTACTCGTGGCGCTCGGCCTGTTTGTCGAGTTCGTCGAAGGCCGAAGCGGCATTGTCGCGCACGAACTGCTTGAGCTTGTCCGACAGTTCGTTGTTGGAGTTGATGAGTTCGTTGAACTGATCGAATGAAATTACGGCCTTCGAATAGAAAGTATCGGATTTCTGATCGAAATAACGGTCTTCAATCACAGCGCCCACCACGTTCATTTTGGAGAAAATGCGCGTGGCCTGCATGAAATCCTGCTCCTCGCTGACCTGGCCTTCGGCTGAGGTGGAACGCTGATACTGTTTGAGCAGATTTTCGGTGTAGGAACTGAAAATCTTGGCTATTTCGGCACGGGCCTGACCGTCGGCGTTGGCGCGCGCCATGGCGGGCGACTTGATGCCGGAAACGGCGCCGATGCCAGTCACTATGCGACCGCGTTCCTTGTCGATTTCAATTCCGCTGCTCTTCATGCACCAGTCCGGCATCTGCGGTTCGGCGGGTTTTATGTCTTTTCCGCCGCAGGCGGCCAGAAACAGAAGACCGGCAACAACCATAAGTGCAAATACTGTACTGACTCTTCTCATTATTTCCTCCCTGTGCGGAAAATTCCGCTTTCCTCAAGTTTCGGCATCATCGGGGAAGATTCTAACTCTTCCCATCAAAATTAACACCTTTTCGCGACAAATATGTTTCTAATATATCCTTTTTTTCTTAACGCGTTCGAATTCCTTCTCGAATTCGTCCGCCATGTCGTTCAGCTCACCCTTCATTTTCGCCAGATCGCTTTCGGTGTATTCTTTGCCCGAAGGCAGCGCGGATTTGTATTTCTCAGTTTTTACGGCACTTTTTGATGTCGGGGCTGTTTCGTTGTTTTTTGCGGGCACAGATGATGAAACCCCCTTTTCTTCAAGCCAGGCCGCAGCGGAATTCGACTTTAGAGCGAACTGTATTCCGGTTATGGCGACTCCTCCGGCTCCAACGCGTGCCATGGCCTCGTTGACGCCGATCAGACGCGCCTTGTGATCCAGCAGCGGACCGCCGGAGTTGCCGCGATTTATAGCTGTCTCCATCTGAAAAACGTCGCGGCCTTTCACTCCCTCGTGATCCAGCATCTCGCCCGAAACCGCCCCGGTGGTCAGTGTCCAGCGCACGCCCTGTTCGGGATGGCCGATGGCTACCGTCGGCGCCCCGATTTCAACTTCGTCCGAGTCGCCCAGTTCAAGCACCGGCAGCCCGGCGGGCGGATTGGTTATTTTGAGAAGCGCCAGATCGAGCGCTTCGGACTCGGCCACCAGAACGGCGTCGTATTGAAGTTTCAGGTCGTCTTCGCTGCGCCCGGTGACGTGATCGGGCTTGAGAAAAACCATTATACGCATGGCCGGAGCCTTGCGGACATCTTCCCATATAACATGGCGGCACGTAAGCACGCGTCCGTCGCGGCTTATTATTGAACCCGTTCCGGCCTGCGCGCCGCCTTCGTGCAGAAAGGCGTGAATGTAAACCACCGCCGGAGCCGCTTTTCTGTATATGGCGGCATGGTTGATGAAGTCGTCGGCGTGAAGATCGCCCGCCTCAGAAAGCAGCAGAAAAACAGCCGCCGCCAGTATATGTGAAAGTAAGCGCATTTTTCGCACCCCGGATATTTATTCCCTATTATTTTATAATGTATACGATATCGGTCAAGTTCTGAAACGCCGGAGACGTTTTCCGGCGTTTTTTGCCGGATTGCGGAATATTGAACTCAAGGCTGCAAGCATTTCTTTGCGTACCCGCATGCGGCTGTGATAAAATCCACAAAAATCGTCAATATTGGCCGTAGATATGGATTGATACATGAACAACAGCAATAAACGCAAACACGAACGCTTCGGCGTAAGGCTGACCGTGGAAGTGAAAGACCGCAAGGGCAGACACCCGCTGCCGACCGGCGACATCAGCCGTTATGGTCTTTATCTCATTACCGCCGATCCGCGCCCTGAACGTCAGCTGATACAGATGATAATAAAGTTTCCCCACAACGGCGAGCAGATCGACGTGATGGGGCAGGTCATGTGGTCAAATCGCGGCAGCGGCCAGCGCGGCGAAAAAACGCCAGGCATGGGCATCAAATTCTTTTCCATGCCGGACGAGCCGCGTCGCATGTGGGAAGATTTCGTCGAACAGCTGCGCGCCGGAAAAATAAATATCGACTCCGGCAGCCCGGCAGCGGAAGAAGGCTTTGAAATCGAAGCCGCTCCTGAGAAAGAAAGCGCTGCGGCAGGGGATGTTATAAGCATAGGTGACGAGGAACTCGAAGAACTGGGCGACCTTGACCTGGAAGATATCGCAACCGACGACAACCTCATCGAATTCGAAGAGGAAAGCTCCCTCGAAGAAGAACTTGCCGGAGACGGCGTAATCGACCTTTCGAATGTCGCCGACACTTACGGTCTGGCCGACCTGCCGGAAATCGAAGAAGAAATCATCGAAGAGCTTCAAAGCGACGAGCGGTGCGAATTCCCGCGCAAGGCCGCCACTTTTATGATCCGCATGGCCGATATCGCCCAGATGCGCGAATTCTACACCCGCGACATTTCGCTGGGCGGTATTTTTCTGAAAACCACCATGGAACGCAAAATCGGCGAAAAGGTCAACCTGGTTATTGTTCACCCCTGGAGCGCCGAAGAATACGAACTGCCTTCGGAAGTCAAGCGCATCGAATTTGAAGAATCCGGCGAGCAGAGCGGGCTGGGGCTGCACTTTGTCGGCATGAGCGATCTTCTGCGCGACTCGCTGCTTATTTTCATCGAGACCGGTTTTGTTGTTGTGCGTTCGTCGGTGGATGTTCCGGCGGAATCCGATGTTATCCGCCAGATAGAAATCATCGAAAACGGCATCCGCAGCAATCCCATCGACGAGGCGCTGCACTTTAAAGTCGGCATGCTCTACACCTACATTTCCGACTGGGCCAAGGCCCGCGAACATCTTGAACTTGCAAGCAAACTGGGACGCAATATCCCCGAAGCCGTCCACGCCAAGCTGCAATAAGCTACAGGCCGGCAGCCATGTCACTTCAGTCCGGCCATTCTGTGCATGAGGCTCGCGAAGAATGCGTTGACGCCCTTGTTGTCGGCGGCGGCGTGGTGGGCCTTTTCTGTGCGCTTTATCTGGCGGACGCCGCTTATGAAACGGTGCTGCTGGAGAAAAACTCCCGCTGCGGAGAAGAAACCAGCACGCGCAATTCGGGCGTCATGCACGCCGGTTTGTATTACAAACCAGGCTCGTTGAAAGCGCGCCTGTGTGTGCGCGGGCGCGCGCTGCTTGAAGAGTGGTGCCGCAGACTGAATGTGACGCACCGCATCTGCGGAAAACTGGTGGTGGCGTCCGAACAGTCGGAGATTTATAAGCTCGAAAGCATTTACAGTCAGGCTTCCGGGTGCGGCGCCGAAAAGCTGCGTCTGCTCGAGGCTGAAGAGGCTCGGCACCTTGAACCGCACGTAAAAATCTCCGCCGCCATGCTTTCGGCCGGAACCGGAATTGTCGATCAGTCGGAGCTGGTGCAGCGTGTGCGCGGAGCGGCTGAAGAACGCGGCGCGCTGGTTCTGTGCGACGCCGAAGTGATCGACGCTGAAGAGTGCGGCGGCTTCTGGCGCATAGTAACGCGCGGACGAGGCGCTGTTTCGGCACGATTGGTTGTAAACTGCGCTGGTCTGTATTCCGATCGCGTCGCCGCCATGCTGGGCGACACGCGGCACGTCATTTATCCCTGTCGTGGCGAATACTGCAGCATCGTTCCCAGCCGGCGCGCACTGGTCGGGCGGCTGGTCTACCCTGTTCCGCACGATTCCGTAAGCCTGGGCGTGCATTTCACTCCCACCGTCGGAGGCGAACTTTTAGCCGGGCCGTCGGCGCGTTATATTGCGGAGCGCAACGATTACGAAAACGAGCGGCTGGACGCGGCGGAATTTCACCGCGCCGGAGTGAAGCTCATTCCCGGACTGCGCCTGTCGGACCTGCGCCTGTCATACAGCGGCATCCGCCCCAAACGTGTCCCCGAAGGCGCACCGGCGGCGGATTTCCTTATCGAACGCAATCCTGCCTACCCTAACGCAATCAATCTGGTGGGAATCGAATCGCCCGGCCTGACGGCTTCCCCGGCCATCGCCGAAGCGGTGCTTGAAATGGCGCACGAAACGCTGCGCTGATATCGTGCAGGCTTGTTTTTTACTTCTTGATTTCTCCAGAAAATCTGAGACTGATGGCCATGCGCGCCAGTTCGTCAACCCGTTCGTTTTCGGGGACTCCGGCGTGCCCGGCCACTTTGATGAATCTGAGCTCCGCAAAATGCGCCATGAGCGCCCGCGTTTCTTCAACCAGTTCGGTGTTGGCTCTGGCCTTCCAGCCCTTGGCCAGAACTCCCAGCGAGTAATTCGAGTCGGTGTGAATATCGACCGGAATCGAACGGTCGGTGATCTGCTCCAGCGCGTGTTTTATGGCCGAAAGTTCAGCGATGTTGTTGGTGCATTCTTCGCCGAGATAAACCGCCCACTCCTTACGGTGCCTGCCCCAGATAAGCACCACTCCGAAACCGCCGGGGCCGGGATTTCCGCTGCATGCGCCGTCGGTCCAGGCCATGATTCGCCCGCGTCCGGCTGCGACGCGCGGAGTGTCGGGATTTTTTTCAAGCTGCGCCGTAACGGGCTTTTCCGGCTCCGGGGCATGTTCGGGAGCCTCCAGCGCTTCAAGAAACGACGGAGAAGTGTTGTAGGTGCGATGGTCGTCCAGCTTGTAACGGAACTCCGCCGACCCGTTGACCAGCAGGGGCGCGTCGTCTTCTCCGACATGCACCCACACTTTGCCTTTTTTGAACTTCATGCGCTTCCAGGGCATTTTTCACACTGCTTTCAATTATCTGCAGACACAACATATCATCCGGCGCGCCCAATTTACAAGAAAGCCGTCCGCCGCATTCTCTGAATCTGCCGACTGATGAAGTCCGGTCCCCGCAGTTTATGAATGCGCGCGCGAAGCGCGCGCATGTGCAACAGAACACAATCAGGTAAAAAATACATTTATCTCACAAAATATATCGCCGTATCTGCCGGCTTTGTATAAAATCCGGCGCGTACAGAACGATTCCATATGAGGTTCGCCATGAAAAAAACGTCCGTTTCCGTAAATTCTGTCACACTGCCGCTGTTTGCCGCCCTGCTGTTCTGCATTGCGGCGCTTGCTTTAACAGCCTGCTCTTCGGACGATTCCGAATCAGCCGACGGCGACGCGGATTCAGCCGAAGCCGAAATTGAAGCCGACACCGACGCGGATGGCGACGCTGAAGCCACTCCTGAAGAAGACTCCGAAAGCATTGCTGACGGCGACAGCGAATTTTCCGAAATCGAAGCGGAAACCGAGGACGAGGCCGAAAGCGCCGACCCGCTCTGGGACGGCTGGCAGGTGCAGGGCGCGCCGCTGGGCGATATGCTGGGCGTCGCAACACACATGTATCAGGGCGAAGGCGACAACGAGAACCGCAACTTCGAATTCGCACGCTACGACGAGCTGGGCGGAGCCGTCATGCGTCAGCACATGCGCTGGGACGACCTCGAACCCGCCGACGACGAATGGC
>JAKQSH010000131.1 GCA_029570245.1 Deltaproteobacteria bacterium
GAGCGCGGTTCCGGGACTATTTTTCTGACGCACTGCAATCTGCATTGTGTCTTCTGCCAGAATTATCCCATCAGCCAACTGGGACGGGGCGAAACATACAGCGTCGAGAAATTCGCCGACCTGATGCTAAGCCTGCAGAAACGCGGTGCGCATAACATTAACTTCGTCTCTCCTACTCACTACTCCTGGCAACTGGCCGCCGCAATAAAAGAAGCTGCGGCGTGCGGCCTGACGATTCCGATAGTATGGAACTCGAACGGGTATGAAAGCGTCGAAGTACTGCAACAACTCGAAAACGTAATCGACATATACATGCCCGACATAAAATACAGCTGTGAAGAACCGGCCCGCAGGCTTTCCGGCGCTCCCGGATACTGGGATCATGTTCGTCCGGCGATTCTGGAAATGCAGCGTCAGGTCGGACCGCTCGAATGCGACGATGACGGAATAGCGGAACGAGGCCTGCTGATTCGCCATCTGGTGCTGCCGGACGATCTTTCCGGAACCCGCGCCGTGCTGAAATTCATAGCCGAAGAGGTCGGACGCAGAGCAAACCTGTCTCTTATGTCGCAGTATTTCCCTGCGCACAAAGCCCTTGAAATGCCGGATATGGCACGTCGCCTGAAATCCGCCGAATACGAACAGGCGATTGAATGGCTTGAGGAATTCGACTTGTCGGAGGCTTTTATTCAGTATGAAATTCTGGATGAAGGGGAAGAAAACATCTGAGAAGGATCAGAAAAGAACTGTTATAAAAAAAAGGGAGCTCAAAGCTCCCTGTCTTATTTCGAACAGTAATGGATCAGCGGAACCCGTCACCTCTGCAGTTAACGGTAAGCTGCACCAGTTTGAGATATTCACATACGGCCTGCTTGCCCTGACCGCTCCGTTCGTCGAAAGCCACACCGGCGACGATCTTTCCAGATGAAGCTTCGATACGCATGACTTTTACGGCCATATCTCTTATAAATGTTCCGTTCGGCAAAGTGAAAGACAGATTGAAAGTGTCCTCCATCTGCACCATCTGATTCAGCAGCACCGCCGCTCCTCCGGCAGACAGATTCACTATCATCTCGCCTTTACGCTGAACGCCGTCGCGCTCGACAGGAATGACAACCGGAATACGCGGGCTGCGACGCAGCGAAACTTCCTCTATTGCACTTGGATACTGAATTATCGCCAGGTTGAACGGCTGGCCGATGCTGCGCTGCACCTTGGAAGCAAAACCGTAAACGGCGCCTTCCTGAATGTAACGGATAACGATTTCCCGCTGCTCTTTAAGGGGAATTATCTGACCGTTGACTCTGGGAGCCATAATGATCAGAAAATCGCCGCGCATTCCACCGACAAGAAAGGTTTTTACGCGGGCATTGACACGGTTGATTTCGGCCTCGACAAAAATTTCCTGACCGGGAATGATAAGAATTTCAGGCATTCCCTGGTGAATCTGATGCCTCTCCTCCTCGTGCATTTCAAGCATGCGCCCCAATACTTCATCTCTGTTATCCGGCTCCATTGGATTGGACATCTGTACTCCTTTTCCCTGTGTCTGATTCAATTCCTTATCCACAACACGCCACAAAAAAAACCGTTTCGAAAAAGCTCTACCCGGCGGATATCGACAACGGCTCACAGTGCAGAAGACGTGTTATTATAGCACTGTTTATTTTTTTAACGTAAGATTATCGCGAAAATTTTTCGTTCACGGAAAAACAACAGGTATTTCGACAAGCTTGTACTGATTGCCCAACTCCGATTTCTTTTCGCCTGAGCCATCGCTGATTTGAAGGCGTTTGCCTCTGTTGTGCAGACCCAGTGAGATTTCGATTCTGCCTTTATCGGATGATCCTGCAACATCGAATGAAAAGACATCAAGATAAGTTTTTCCGACTTCCCATTTAGAAGTCGGCAGATACCCCCGCAAAGGAGCATGGTCAATATTTTTGCTGAAACTCTGGCCTTCTCTGCCTTTTACGTGGACAAAAATTTCATAATCACTTTTGATTGATTTTTCGGCGCTGAGCGCCAGTTCAACCACAACAGACGAGGCGTTCCTTCCGACAGTTTCAGTATTAACTCGATACCCTTTTAGTTTTATCATATCTCCAAAGGAAACATCAAGAGCGTTGAAACCTTCCGGCAGCTCGGACACCGTGAAAGATTCGACATAGCGAGGATTGGCACG
>JAKQSH010000132.1 GCA_029570245.1 Deltaproteobacteria bacterium
CGGCAGATAAACTTCGGTCTGCATCAATGGGTATCGGTCGCTTTCGGGGTTGCGCAGGTCTTTAACCGTGTACTGGTCGGCTTCATCGTCGAAATCGTCATTGACATCGTTGTCGGGGGAGCATGCCGAAGCAAATGAAAGCAGCACGATCAGAAGGAATATTGCAGTGACGGATAATGCGGAATGAATTTTCATGGCGGTTTTCCTGTAAATATAAACAACAACTCAACTAGCTTAAGAACTTGCCTCATTATTGGCAAGAATGCAACACCAAGTCGAAAAAACAGGAAAAAATTCACAGAAATTGCATTATTAAGTCAACTGACGCTTGACAGCAGCGCCACTTTGATTATCCTTAGGCTCCGCAAAAGCGGTTTTCTGATATCAGATAATTCCAGGCGGAAGGAGCATAAATTGGCTAAGAGAGAAATTGAAATCATCCATCTCGATAAGCGCGCCAAAGATCGTTATATCAAACAGGGCCGCATTGAGAAAAAAGATTACGAAAACTTCCTCAATTCTCTCAAGGATGTCGAAGCGGACGGAATCGAACTGGAGACGAATCAGTCGGCTTATCTTTCCGAGCGCGAAGAAATAAGACGTCGCAGAGAAGAAGAGCAGCGCGAAAAAGAAGCAAGACGCGAGCGTCTCAGTCATCCAGAAGTCCGACTGGGATTCGACGAAGAGGAATAATTTCCAGCCCTGCTGGAAATAACCGCCATGCATCCACATCCCGGCTTCTTATCTGCGTTCGTGGCGTCTTCGCTTCGCAGCCTGCTTGTCGCCGTAATAATTGCGACGCTGCTGCTGTCGGCATGCAACGCCAAAGGCGCTTTCAGCGGGCTTTCACGACAGAATTCAAGTACAGCAGAGATCGCAGAGGAGCGCGGCAGGTCTGCCCAGAAGTATTCTCCCGCCCAGGCTTACAATCACTATCTGCGCGGCAAAAAACTTGAGTTGAATAAAGCCTGGGAACAGGCGCTTGACGAATACAGTCTTGCGCTCGTTTACGAGAGGCGTTCGCCCCGTCTTCTGTACGACGCGGCCCGCATGCTGCTTTTTCTTGACCGCATTTCAGAAGCCGAGGAACTTCTTGAAGAAGCTTCAGTGCTTTCAACCGATTGGCCGGACCCGCATTATCTGCTGGGAGAAATCTATTTTCAGACCGGCAGGCCGGAGCGGGCTGTCGCTACTTTCGACCATGCCATCAACGCCGATCCGTATTTTACTCCGGCATACAGACGCAAAGCTGAGGTGTTGTATATTCTCAAAGGGCGGGAGGCCGCCGTCGCCGTATATGAAGATATGGTTCACCTGTCGCCCGCCGATGTTCAGGGCTGGGTTTTTCTGGCCGAAAACTACCGGCTCAATCAGGAATACGATAAACTGCAGGGCGCAATGGAGCGCATATTGCGTCTTGATCCGGAAAACACTGCGCTTTTAAAACAGCTTATCGACTGGTACGTAAAAACTCATCAATACAGGCAGGCGATTGTTCTCTTCCAGAAGGCGCTTAAAAGCTTTCCCGGCAACCGTGCACTTTACATCAAGCTGGGGCGTCTTTATCTTCTGTCCGGTGAAGATGATCCTGCGGAGGAAAAATTCAGTAAGGCTCTCGAACTGGATACAGACGACAAGGCTGATACGCTTGCCGAAATCGGCTTCGTTCTTATAGACACAGAAAAATACGAACAGGCCGCCGCTTATTTCAGGCGGATTCTTGACGGCGGCGAAAACACTCTGGCGCGTTATTTTCACTCTTACAGTTTATTCAAGACCGGGAAATATGTGGAAGCGATAAACGGTTATTCCATGATTTCCGAAGACGATGCTGAGTTTTACGCCGATGCACGCGCCGACATGGCGCTGGCCTATCTGGCGCTTGGTGAAGAAAAGAAGTCCGAGAGCATTCTTGCCGGGCTTCTAGCCGCTTATCCGCAGGACGAACGCGTATACCGCATCCTGTCCGCCCGTCAGGAGGAGCTTGGAAACATAGACCGTGCAATTGAAATCATGCGTATCGGTCTGCGTGAAATTCCGCGCAATGTCGATCTGCTTTTCAGCCTGGGACTTATGTACGAGCGCAACGGCGAACGAGAAAAAGCCATGGACTGCATGTACGAAGTCGTTGCAATAGATTCGGCGCACGCCGATGCTCTTAATTTTCTCGGCTTTACATACGCAGACTCCGGACAGCGTCTGGATGAAGCCGAAAAACTGGTACGTCAGGCGTTGAGATACAAACCGGATGAGGGATATATCATAGACAGTCTGGGCTGGATATACTACAGAAGAGGTGAATTCGACAAGGCCGTGCGCTGGCTTGAGCTGGCGACGCTGCTTGAGCCGGCGGAGGCTGAAATTCTGATGCACCTGGCGCTGTCATACAAAAGCGCCGGGTGTAAACGGGAGATGCTGGAAACGCTTGAGCGTATCGCCCAACTGACGGAAATAGAAGGCAGAATAGAACAGATGCTCGAAGAGCAGTTCGATTCGCAATGGCGGAAAATCAGGAAATCAGGTGCGGGCAAATGAAAAAGTGCGCTTATTATGCTTTCATGCTGTTTCTGCTGTTCATAATGACATCCGCCGTGTCGTGCAGAACTTCGCCGCAGGTGAAATCTTCACAACCTGCGCCCGATCCGGTGCTGCTGCTGCAGAAGCTTCAATGGCGCAGCGAAGCCATTCTCAGCCTGGATGCGGAATTCGGAGCTGACGTGTATCAGGCCAAACGCCATGATCGTATAAAACTGATGGTAGTTGCGGAAAGACCACAGAAAATCTTCATGGAGGCCATCGGCCCGGTAGCCGTGGGGACGCTTGGAATAATGGCGTCAAACGGGGAGGATTTTCAGCAATATGATCCTCAGAACAATACGGCTTATTTCGGACCTGCCACCAGAGCCGCAATTTCGAGGCTGCTTCCTTTCGATATCAGTCCGCAGGAGTTGATTGATCTTGTCTTCGCTTCTCCACAGCTCATAAAAGCCGAGCGTAAAGCGTTCGGTTTCGACGATAAAGAGGGTATGTATCGTTTTACATGGAAGAATGCCGACTTTTCGCAGCATGTCTGGTTCGATAATGACGGCAATCCGGCCCGTGTCCTTA
>JAKQSH010000145.1 GCA_029570245.1 Deltaproteobacteria bacterium
AGGGTGAAGGCGAAGGTGAAGGCGAGGGCGAAGGTGAAGGCGAGGGCGAAGGTGAAGGCGAGGGCGAGGGTGAAGGCGAGGGCGAAGGTGAAGGCGAGGGCGAAGGCGAGGGCGAGGGCGAAGGCGAGGGCGAGGGTGAAGGCGAAGGCGAAGGTGAGGGTGAAGGCGAGGGCGAAGGCGAAGGCGAAGGCGAAGGCGAAGGTGAAGGCGAAGGTGAAGGCGAAGGTGATTCCTGCGCTGATCCTTTCGAGCTTGTGTCTGAAACCCAGGTGGTTGAAGGTAATCTGACGGGTATGAGCGACAATTACTCCGGCACCTGCGAGGCTGAAACCGGTGTTGACGCCGTTTATACCTTTACGCTCGACAAGAGCTATCTTTTCATGGCCAATATGCAGGGCCTGAATTCGATTCTTTATCTCAGAACGGTCTGCGACGATTCCGACAGCGAACTGCTCTGCAACGACGACAGCAAAAAGGGCCTGGCCGCATCCGTCGGACCGGAAGTTCTTGAAGCCGGAACCTATTATCTTACAGCCGATTCAGCGGCTGATGTTGAAGCTCCGGGTGCGTTCACCATCAATCTTACACTGCGTCCCGACCTCTGCGCCGACAACCCCTGCGGCGACAATTCCACTTGCGAAATGAATCCGTCCTGGACGGATTATTTCTGCGATTGCGCGGACGGATATTTCGAGATGGGCGGTGTCTGTGTTGAAGACCTCTGCGAGGACAATCCCTGCACCGAGTCGCACAAGACCCAGTGCGATCAGATTTCCGCCACCGAATATACATGTGAATGTGATCCCGGTTACATCCTTGAAGGAAGCGACTGCGTCTTTGACGAAAGCGGTAACGGCAACAACTGCTCCAGTCCGCTGGCTATTCCCGCAGAAACCGCAACCTACACCGGTACAACAGTCGGCAGGGGCAACGATTCTTACGGCGGATGTCAGGAGAGCACCGGCGAAGATGTCGTTTACGTTTTCATTCTCGACAAACAGTACAAGTTCTCAGCTCATCTGCAGGGCACCGGCGGCAGCCTCGACGACACCGTCATGTATCTGCGCAAGGGCAATTGTTCCAGCGGCGAGGAAATCGCGTGCAACGACGACAGCCGCCTGGTTGTTTCCAAGGAAGACGCAAAGAGTCTTGATTCAACAATTTCCACAGTCGAACTTGACGCCGGTACATATTTCCTGTTTGCCGATACTTACAGTGATGATTCCGGCACATACAGTCTGCAGGTTACGTTCACTCCTTCTCTCTGTCAGACTGACAGCTGCAGCGATGTTCAGGAGTGCGTGATGAACACTGACTGGACCGATTATGAGTGCATCTGCGCCGACGGTTATCTGGCCTGGGGCGATGAATGTGTTGACGATCCGTGCAGGCCGACCAACCCCTGCACCGGCGAAAACCAGAACAAGTGCGTCTTTGAAGGCCCGGCTGCATACGACTGTCAGTGCAATGTCGGCTACATCGACGACGGTTCCGGCGGCTGCATGGAAGACCCGAACGCCAACGAATGGCTTATTATGGTTTATCTCAATGGCGACAACAACCTCGAAGACGACGCCTGGGACGATCTGGCCGAAATGGAAGAAGCCGGTTCCAACGCTTATGTTCACATCGTAGTTCTGATGGATACTTCGTCGGGTACGGCAAAGCATCTTTATGTGAATCAGGGAAGTTCCACCGTTCTTCAGGACATGGGTGAACTGAATCTTTCCGAAGAACAGACTCTGGCCGATTTCGGTGTCTGGGCGGTAAACAATTATCCCGCCAAACGCCACGCTCTGTTCATGTGGGACCACGGCGCAGGTTGGGAGAAAAACGGCGCTCCGGCTCTGTTCAAGGGTTTCTCGAACGACGATCACGGCACTGGCGATGATGAGATTTCAGTTGCAGAAGGCGAATATGCTTCTGCCTTGCAGCAGATTTACGCCGAGCTCGGAAACAAAAAGCTGGATATTGTCGGTTTCGACGCCTGCCTTATGGGTATGTATGAAGTTGCGTCTGCAAGCGAGCCCTATGCTGATTATATGGTCGGCTCCGAAGAAACCGAACCGGCTCATGGCTGGACATGGGACGGCTTCCTGGTACCGCTGGTTAACAACCCGTTCATGTCAACCGAACAGCTTGGTATGAACATCGTTACCAGTTACCATGATGAAAGCAGCGATAATGCCACGCTCGCGCTGTACAATCTCCAGAATCTTCCGGCTTTCCACACCGCTCTGGACACCTTCTCCAACGCCATGCTGTCCAACGTTATCTGGTATTCTGCTTTCAATACAGCCAGAAACAGCACTCTGTCGTTCTCCTGGGACCCCTTCTTCGATGTGCGTCACCTCATGGAAAACATCCAGACCAACGGCAATATGCCCGCAGATATAATAAACGCCGCCACCGGTGTTATCAACGCCAACGACGACGTGATAGTGCTGCATAACTACAATATGGGCTACGAAAATTCCAACGGCATGTCGATTTATATTCCCAGTTACAACGGCGGTATGAACAGCCTGTACTACAACGGCGCGGGTGCGATCTGGACTTCGAAGTCGCACTGGGATGAATTTCTGCGTGACTTCGCCGACTGAAGCAAGGTGAAATAAATAAAAAGGCGATACCGTAAGGTATCGCCTTTTTTATTGCCGCCGCCCTCTCGTATTCCCTTTGATCTGTCAGGCGGTTCTACCGCCACCGCTCAACCGACGGCAGAAAAACCAACGCAGGTTTTCAATCACTGCGAAAGCAACAGAGTTCCCCTGTCTTATTCGAACAGAATCACACATCAATAATCATATCGTCATTCGGTTCTGTTTCTTTAGTTTACTACACATATTTTTTATCGGCTTTCAATTGTGTATTGTAATGTCAGATGTCAAGCATGTACTTCATTTCCTGGCAATGCATGAAGTCCATGTCACCATGTACAGGTTTTGAGTATGTCATTTTTTCGGCTTCTGTATCTTTGTCGATGAAAATTCTCAGGCAGCGCCCGGCAGCGCTGCGTATTCTGATGCGGCATTTCACCGCCGACAATCCACGGCTGTCATTGCGGTGGCTCATGCGCCGCAGAAAAATAACCGGCACACCGTAAAGTTCCGCCGCATGAGAAAGCGCCATTACCGCCCGCCCGAATGCGATGTTGTATGCATCGTCGTTCAGTGAACCCTCCGCCGGAAGTCTCAGCAGCTTCATGTCGAGCGCGGAAGGTGAAAACACTATGAAGTCACATGCTTTTTCACTCATCAGTCTTATCGCCAGGCTGGTCAGGGTGTTACGGCCTTTAACCGAATATGTGCACGGCGCATTGCCGAAGCCCTCCAGGGAAAGCTGCACCATGGATTCGCTGCGCTGGGGCAGCATGTATGCAATATTTTTTCCTGATCTTCCGAGTTCGTTCAGAAAACTCAGAATCCACATCCAGGCGTTGTCGTCTGTGGCGCATAACTCAAGACTGGAACGCGGCAGAATTCCGAACTTTCTGAAAATTTCAAGCTCTTTGTCTGAAATCCGCTTTGCCGCAGACTGACCGGAATTATTTCCACGTGAGTCTGTGTAAAGAATCTGTTCTATCGCGTCTTCCAGAATGGCGCGCGAAGCTTTCCAGGTTTTTCTCCACTCGGCAAGCAGCATGTGAAGTCTCTCCGGTACATATTCATAGCTGCTGAATGTGGCACAAATCGTGCCATTTCGTAACCGGCTGTTTATACTTGTAATTATTAAAATGCGCCATGTTCTGTTCCAGAAAACGGACACTTTATGCGGCGTTTGTTTCGATTTTCGAACGCAAAATAATTGATCGCCTGACAAGCCTCTGCTAGCATCCCCGACATGAAGTGTCGCATTCTGAAAATATTTCTGCCGGCGGCAATTGCGTCAATTGTTTTCGCTCAGGCAGCCTGGACGCAGGTGGATCAGTTCGAATATGAACGTCCGAGCCTCAACCTAATGGCCGTATACGGAAATGGCCAGGCCGGATATGCCGATGGAACGCTGGACGAAGCGCGTTTCAATCGTCCGATGGGGGCCGTGTTTTTTAATGATTATACCGTAATTGTAGCCGATACTCACAACCGTAAAGTCAGAGTCGTTATGCTTGAAAACGAAAAAGTGCAGACGGTTGAGTGTTCATCCGCTTCCGGCAGAGAATGCAACTCCGAATTCATATTTCCGGTGGACGTAAGCTGTGACCGAGACGATGTGTGCTGGGTTCTGGATGCCGGGGACGGTTCCATTGTCCGTATCGCACTTGACGGAAATTTTTTCATCGCAGGCAGATACCGGCCAATGAACGACAGCACTGCGGTGTTTAAAGGTGCCCTGGGTATACTTAGCGTCGGCGGCGGGCTGCTTTATATCGCCGACACATACGGTAATCGCATCTGGAAATTCGATACGCTTCACGATGCCTTCGAGCCGATTTCTGGCACTGGTCAGGCCGGATTCGATGAAAAAGAAACGAACGCCGCTCTTGCTCCGCTGAACAATCCAACGTCCATGGTCGGCATCGGCTCCTCTGTGATGTTTCTCGATTCCCGCAATGCCATGATTCGGGAACTTTATGACAACAATCAGGAAAAATGGGTTGTCAGCACTTTTTCCGGCGGCGGGCCTTTCAAATATCTTACACGCAACAAAGACCTGGGGCAGGTTTATGATTTCGGTCTGCCGTTCAGAATGACATATACCGATTTCAATCCGGGTCTGTTTTTCATATCTCTGCCGGGTCGAAATCAGGTTGTCGCCCTCACTTTCGAGCGTCAGGCGTATGTCGCCGTCGGTGCGGGTTCGGAAGGAGAAAATACCCAGGAACTTGCAAAGCCATATGCCATAGCCGCAATGGGCAACCGGCTGCTGGTCTTTGACAGCGGCAACCATATGCGTCTGTATTCCATTAAGCGTGAGGCCAAAGAATGATTTTCCCGTCATAATCGGGTAACAATAGCGGTGAAAAACAGTCCAAACTTAAACCATATTCAAGGATAATTAAATGAAAGACAAAAAACTGGCGGACATGCCGAAATTGAACGTTAATCCAGAACAGAAAGAACGTTTGCTGCAACTGCTTACGACCAAATCATACAAGGAAGGCACCTTCACTCTGGCTTCTGGCAAGACCAGCGATTTTTACATCGACTGCCGCCCGGTGGCACTGGACGCCGAAGGTTCCTATCTTATCGGCAAACTGTTTTATCAGATGCTTGAACAGTTGAATTTTGAAGTAAAAGGCGTCGGCGGCATGACTCTTGGCGCAGACCCTCTGGCAACTGCAGTTTCTATGATAAGCTTCATCGAATCCAATCCGATCCCTGCCTACATTATCCGCAAGGAAGCCAAAGGTCACGGAACGATGCAGTGGATGGAGGGGCGGGCGAATTTCAAGGACGGCGACACCGTTGTTGTTGTGGAAGATGTTGTAACCACTGGCGGCTCTTCACTGAAAGCTGTTGAGCGCGTGCGGGAATCGGGTCTGGAAGTCGGTGCAATTCTGGCGCTGGTAGATCGCCTCGAAGGCGGACGGGAAGCGGTTGAAGCCGCCGGGCTGCCGCTGCATGTTCTGTTTACCCGCAATGATTTTGTTAAAAAATAAAATTCAATTCTGCGCTGTATTGAGCTAAACGGACAGATTTATTGAAAATCGGGCTTTACAGCCTCACGATTCCTGATATTCTTTCGACCGGTTTTATCCCCGGATTATTTCCGGGTCTGTTTTATAGGCTGTGTGTTCAGATATTTTTATGTCATGGAGGAAACATGCGAAAAAGTATTTTGGGGCTTATTTTTATTCTGCTTCTGGCAATGGCCGGTCTGGCTTCTGCCGGAAATGAAACACCTGCGGCTGAAACTCAGGTTCTCCCGGCGAGGCCTCTTCCTGCAACCATGTCCAGAGAAGACCGCATCGCACGCAAAAACATGAAAAGAGATCGCAGCGTTGCCCCTGTTCCTCCTGCAAACCTCAGCAAAAGCCCCGGAGAGTTCGAGCCCATGCGCACCTGGTTGTTTTCGTGGGGCGGCGGAAGCTGGATCAACTACGGTTATTCCGACATCATGCGCGGAATACTCAAGGCCGGAACCGGCACAGACAACGATGGAACCGGTACGGTGGTTACCGTAATTGTTTCCAGCAATGCCGAAAAAAACGCAGTACTTTCAGTTGCATCGCAGGAAGGCATCCCGACTTCAATGATTGATTTCGTCACCATGCCGCTTGACGCCTTCTGGACCCGCGACTTCGGTCCCTGGGGCATAGAAGACAACGGCGAACTGGCGTTTGTCGATCCGCAGTATTACCCGGATCGTCCATACGACGACGCCGTTCCCGGCAACATCGCCGAAGCATGGGGAATTTCCAACTACGATTTTCCGATGAACACCGAAGGTGGAAATTATCAGAGCGACGGTGCTGGCACCTGCATAATGTCGAAAGACATAATCGTCGATTACAACGATTATACACTTGCCGAAATTGAACAGCTTTACGAGCAGTACATGGGATGCCGGAAGATCATCTGGCTGAAATCCCTCGACAGTTATGACGACGGTTGGGCCTCAGGGACCGGGCACGTTGACGTCTACTGCAAGCTGCTGGACGCGCACACTATAATACTGGCCGATTTCCCCGCTTCTCAGAACGGTACGCAGTGGGACAACGCCATGGAAGACAACTATGCGACGCTGTCGGCTGCAACCAATATGGTCGGTGAGCATTTCGATATTCACCGCATAATGTATTCAAGTCGTAAAACAGACGGACAATATTACTGGTTCAATGGCTATACCAATTCTCTGATAGTTAACGATATTGTTATTGTTCCAACTTACAGTGAATCCACATACGACAGCCAGGCTCTGGCCCTCTACGAAACTCTGATGCCGAATCATACTATTGTAGGCGTTGACGCCACGGAACTTTCACCTCTGGGTGGAGCGATTCACTGTGTCACAAAAGAAGTCCCGGATTATACTGTTCCCAATATGCCCGACGGTGACGAGGACGGTGATGAAGACGGTGACGGCGATGTCGATCCCGGTTGTGAAGGCGGCAGCGAAATTGTCGAAGACGGCGGACTGGAGTCGTTGGGTGCCGGCGGCGAAACATGGTCGGTTTCATCCACAAACTACGATACTCCGTTATGCGACAGCGGCTGTACGGCTGATGGTTCAAACAACGCCCATGGCGGGTCATTCTGGGCCTGGTTCGGCGGTGCGACTACCTATGAGGAAGGGACGCTGAGTCAGGAAGTCATTCTCGGTTCCAGCGGCAGTGCAACGCTCAGTTTCTGGCTGATGATTCCTTATGCAGAGGGGCCTGAAAGCGATTATCTCAAAGTTCAGATGGACGGCGATATTCTGTTCTCGGCAACGCCTTCCGACTCTGCTTCGTACGCCGATTATCAGCTGGTTGAAATAGACGTTTCGTCTTATGTGGACGGAGCCAGTCACACATTGCTTTTCCATAGCGAAGTTGCCGGAACACCAGATATAAGCCACTTCTTTGTTGACGACATCAGTATTGTTTTCTGCCCCGAATCCGAACCGGACGGTGACGGCGGCGAAGGCGAAGGTGAGGGTGAAGGCGAAGGTGAGGGTGAGGGCGAAGGTGAGGGTGAGGGCGAAGGTGAGGGTGAGGGCGAAGGTGAAGGTGAGGGTGAGGGCGAAGGTGAAGGTGAAGGCGAAGGTGAGGGTGAAGGCGAAGGTGAGGGTGAAGGTGAAGGTGAAGGCGAAGGTGAAGGTGAAGACGATGACGACGATGAAGAAGATGAAGGCTCTGCCGGAAGCGGTTGCAACACCTCCGGTGATGGCGCTTCGATTCTGATGCTGCTGGGATTGCTGCTCTGTTCTGTCTCTGTAAGGAAGTGCATTTCCATCTTCTGATGTATTGTCGGATGTTTTTATGTAAATGAAATCCCCGCTGGATTGGCGGGGATTTTTTTGTCGGCGATCTTAACAAATCGGCGCGCCGCAGGCGCGCCGATTGTGATTCAATTTATGATGCATGCTGTCGGTGGAAATATCCGTATCGAATATTCACTTGTCTTTGTTATCTTCAATCTGCTTTTTTCCGGAAGATTCCACTTCGTCCGGGCTATCTTCCTTCAGCGACTTTCTGAAGTTGCGGATTCCTTTTCCAAGCGAAGAACCCACCTGCGGCAAACGCCCGGCGCCGAAAACCAGCAGCACTACAATTATCAGTATCAGAATTTCCCAGTGCCCAAGGCCGAACATTTTTAGCCTCTTTTCCGTTCTGTCTCAGTCGATCAGCAGGGATGCTGAGCCGGAGCTATTTCTTCTCCGAAACTTCCCTTGTCATCGTTTTCTGCGGAGTCAACACGCCAGCCGCCGGGAATGGCTATGTCCAGAACTTCGGAAACGTTTTCAACCTGTCTGATTGTAACTTCCTTGAGAATGCTGGACGGCATGTCGTCTTTCAGGTCCTTGGCGTTATCCGCCGGGATCACAACATCAAAAATTCCATGGCGATGCGCTGTAAGAATTTTTTCCTTCAGTCCTCCGATGGGAAGAACCTTGCCGTGCAGGGTGATTTCTCCGGTCATGGCCAGATCGTGCCGAACTGGGCGTCCGGTAAGCGCTGACACCAGCGCTGTCGCAATTGTGATGCCAGCCGATGGGCCGTCTTTGGGTGTTGCGCCTTCTGGCACATGAATATGTATGTCGTTCTCAGTGAAGAATTTTTCGTCAAGACCAAGTCTGTCGGATTGCGAGCGCACCCAGCCCAGAGCCGCCTGAGCGGACTCCTTCATTACCTCGCCCAGCTTTCCGGTAAGGTTCAGTTTACCGTTTCCGCTTACAACCGAGACCTCAATCGTAAGAAGCGCTCCGCCGACTTCGGTCCAGGCCAGTCCGTTGCACAGACCAACTTGGTTTTCCTTGTCGGTTCTGTCTTTGCGGTATTTGGGCACGCCCAGATATTTTTGAATGTTCTGCGGAGTAATGCGATAGCTTTTGCGCTTTTTCTCTTTGTCTTTCAGAACTTCAATTGCGATTTTGCGCATCAGTCGCGCCGTTTCGCGTTCCAGCCCGCGCACTCCGGCTTCACGGGTATAAAGCTGAATCATTTCAGCCAGAGCCGCTTCGGACACCTGTACGTCGGTCGTTCCCAGTCCGTTTTCTTTAAGCTGTTTGGGCACCAGGTAACGTTTGGCGATCTGAACTTTTTCGTCCAGCGTATAACCGGAAAGGTCGATTATTTCCATGCGGTCGCGCAGCGTTGGATGAATGTTCTGCAGATAATTCGCGGTGCAGACAAACATTACCTTCGACAGATCGTAATCGACATCGAGATAATGATCGTTGAATGCATTGTTCTGTTCGGGATCGAGCGCTTCAAGCAGCGCCGAAGAAGGATCGCCGCGATAGTCGCTGGAGAGCTTGTCGATTTCGTCCAGCAGGATAACAGGGTTGTCGGTTCCGGCGCGGCGCATGGAGTGAATCAGCTTACCCGGCAGTGCACCGATGTATGTCCGCCTGTGTCCGCGAATTTCCGCTTCATCGCGCACTCCACCCAGAGCTATACGCACGTATTTCCTCCCGGTTGCCCTTGCTATGGAGCGCACCAGCGAAGTTTTTCCGACACCCGCCGGCCCGGCCAGACAGAGGATTGGCCCCTTTATTTCTCCGGCCAGAGTTTTTACTGCCAGATATTCCAGAACGCGTCCCTTGGGCTTCTTCAAGCCGTAGTGATCTTCATCCAGGACTTTTTCGGCGAATTCTATGTCGTCGATATCCGTAGTTTTCTCGCCCCACGGAAGAGCCAGCAGCCATTCGAGGTAGTTGCGTACAACTGTTGCTTCAGCCGACATGGGCGACATCATGCGAAGCTTCTTCAGCTCGCGTTCGGCCTTTCCGCGCGCTTCTTTAGAAAGTCCCTTGTTGCGTATGGCGTCTTCAAGCTCTTTGAGTTCATTCTTGAATTCTTCGGCTCCACCCATTTCTCCGCGCGCCGCTTCGGCATCTTCGGGATTTTCCTGGCGGTTCTGCTCCATCTGCTTTTTGATGCGCGTCTTTATACGCTGTTCGACCTGAAGTATTTCGATCTCGCGCTGCAGAATGGCGTAAAGTCTTTCCAGTCGCTGACGCGGGTCGATGGTTTCCAGCAGTTCCTGACGCTCGCGCAGTTTGAGATTCAGCGAAAGCGTGATGGTGTCTGCCATCTTGGACGGGCTTTCGATGGAACTCAGCGATTTGAGCATGTCTTTCGGAATGCGTCTGGCATGATCGAGATAGGTTTCGAACGCCGAATACAACGAACGACGTATGGCCGACAGTTCAACCGTATCAACGCCCGGTTCTTCGATGATTTCGACTTCCACTTCAAAAAACGGGTCGAGATTTGTAAAATGGCTCACGCGGGCGCGATGTTTGCCTTCAACCATCACCCGCACCGTGCCGTCTGGCAGTTTAAGCATCTGCACTATGGTTCCCACTGTTCCGATGCTGTACAGATCGGATGCGTCTGGGTCGTCCATTTTTGCGACTTTTTGCGCAACAAGGAAAATCTGCGAATCTCGCTTCATTGCAGCTTCGAGAGTCTGAATGGAACGTGTTCTGCCCACATAAAGCGGGACCATCATCTGAGGAAATATGACCACGTCTCTTAACGGCAGAAGTGGAAAGTTCAGTCTTTTTTCGTTATCGTTGCTCATTGTCACCTGTTTTCGCTGTCAGGCCAACCGGGAAGTCGCCCTCTGAATATCATCTTAGGGAAATATAAGCATTATTTATTGAAGATCAAGCCGAATCGCCATTCATACCACCGGCTTTGTCTATTCTGCTGTTGCCGGACAATGCTTGGCCTTTTTCTTTTTCGGTGGAATAATGCAAAATCGGCTTCTCATTTCTGAGAATGGTTGCTTCATTTATCACTATTTCCTGTACATTAAGAAGCGATGGGATTTCGAACATAAGGTCCAGCATTATTCGTTCCAGAATCGTTCGCAGACCGCGTGCTCCCATTTTGCCGCGAATAGCTTCTGATGCCACGGCCTTGTAAGCGGAATCTTCGAAAATCAGTCTGGCACCTTCGAGTTCGAAGAGCTTCTGATACTGTTTCACAAGCGCATTTCGTGGTTTAGTGAGGATGTCTATCAGCGCATCTTCTGTAAGTTCTGTCAGCGGAGCTATTACCGGAATGCGACCGACGAATTCTGGAATGAGTCCGAATTTCAGCAAATCTTCACTCTGAACCTGTGCAAAAAGCTCGCTGATGGGTTTCTCTCTGTTGACGTGAACATCCGCACCGAATCCCATTTCTTTAACGCCGATGCGCCGTTCGACTATTTTGTCCAGCCCAATGAATGCACCGCCGACGATGAACAGGATGTTGGTGGTGTCCATCTGGATAAATTCCTGCTGAGGATGCTTGCGTCCGCCTTTGGGCGGGATATTGGCCAGAGTGCCTTCGAGTATCTTCAGCAGAGCCTGTTGAACGCCTTCGCCTGAAACGTCGCGTGTTATCGAAGGGTTATCGGATTTTCGCGCGATTTTGTCTATTTCGTCTATATAAACGATGCCACGGCTGGCTCGCTCAATGTCCTGATCTGCCACCTGAAGCAGATTAACCAGAATGTTTTCGACATCTTCCCCGACATAACCGGCTTCAGTAAGGCTGGTGGCGTCGGCGATGGCGAAAGGCACGTCCAATATGCGGGCAAGTGTTTGAGCCAGCAGGGTTTTTCCGGTTCCGGTCGGCCCAAGCAGCAGGATGTTGCTTTTCTGAAGCTCAATGTCGCCGTGCTTATGCCCTTTGTGCTTCTCGTTGTTTTCTATGCGTTTATAGTGGTTGTAAACCGCAACGGAGAGAATCTTTTTGGCATAATCCTGTCCGATAACATATTCGTCAAGAATTTCCTTCATTTCGCGGGTTTGGGCAGCGAATTCCGTTTGGGAAGATTGCTTTCTTTTTCCAGGTCTTCGTTGACGATTTCGTTGCACAGTTCGATGCATTCGTCACAGATGTAAGCCGAAGGTCCGGCGATCAGCTTCTTGACCTCCTTCTGGCTTTTTCCACAGAA
>JAKQSH010000150.1 GCA_029570245.1 Deltaproteobacteria bacterium
CGGCGGCGGTTGCGGCGGCACTCCTGGAACAGCGGGCACGGCAGGCGGCGGAGCCTTCGGATTCTTCATCGCCGACAACAGTGCGCCCATAATTTCCAATGTCAGCCTCACTGTTGACGCTGGCGGCGCCGGCGGTGCGGGCGGTGCGGGCGGTGCGGGCGGAGCAGGCGGCACGGGCGGTTCCGGCGGCGGATGGAACGACAACGACTGGGATTCAGGGCGCGGCGGACGCGGCGGGACCGGCGGTACGGGCGGCACGGGCGGACACGGCGGAGGCGGCGGTGGTGGCCCTTCATATTGCTTCTACAAAGCAGGCTCCGGCGTTCCGAACCTTAACAACAACACCTGCTATAAACCCGGCGGTGGTTCGCTGGTGGGCGGCAGCGGCGGTTCGTCCAGCGGCAACGCCGGACAGAGCGGGACGGCAGCCGTCAAAAACTGGTAAAACATTTGCAGGCAAAGTCCCCGTTACAGGCGGGGACTTTTTTTATAATGAACATATCAAATAACTGATAATCGAAGTTCCGGCAAACTTCTTCAGCCAAGCAATTCCGAGCCGTAATTTCGTAAACGGCAGAAAACCGCCATAATCGACATGGCAATCCTCAATCAGCATGCCGGTACTTATCGCAACTGAGAATTCGAACTTTCCATTTCTTTTTTCATTTCACGCAGACGACGGTACTTCAGGCTGCATTCGAGGCGCGCCAGTTCGGCCAGCTCAAATCCCAGACGGCCTTCCATTATGCCGCCCTCAATAATCAGCGAGCGCAGTCGGCGCCACTCCGAACGCAGAAACGCCTCTGCTCTGCCGCATGCGATATTTTCCTTGTGAAGCCAGGCAGCCGCGAGTTCGGCACGGCGAATAATTTTGCGGCGCATTTCATCCGTACTTTCTGCGGTGAAATGTTCGATTGCACTGTTCAGTCGTCCCCAGCTGCCTTTCAGTTTTACACAATCATGCGGCTCCCGGCGCAAATCCCAGTGTCCCGCTTCACGCAGAAACAAGCGTTTTTTGCGATTCGGCCAGAATCCAGCGTGCTTTATCCAGTGATCGCCGACGAAGGTTTTTACCGGAAGGCAGAAACCGCTGCACCGTCCGGGCGAATCCGTTGCAGCCAGAATTTCTTCGCGCAGTCCGTCCGTTATGCGCTCATCGGCATCGATGTTCAGCACCCAGCGACTTTTCGATTTCGTACGGGCGAATTCCTTCTGGTCATTGCAGCCGATAAAGTTGCGCTGAAAAAAAGCGCTGCACAGCGGACGCGCCAGTTCCGGCGTGCGATCTTCACTGAAGGCATCCACCACGATTATCTCGTCACAGAACGCCAGAGATTGCAGACAGGCGCTTATGTGGCGTTCCTCGTTCCGGCAAACTACCAGTGCGGCGATTCTGTTGTTTTTCTGCTTCAAGTAACGAATATCTTCTTTAGTTGGTTAATTTTCGAACACATATGCTATATAATAAATAAAAAGTGGATTGCGCAAGAGGATGAGATGAAAATCGCCATTACAATTCTGTTCTTTTTTGTCTGTCTGCTCACATGTCCTCTGTATCTTATGGCGGACGACAAGCCGGTATCGACCGAGGACAAAAGCCTGGATGAAATTTCTGACATACTTAAAAAAAAGCTGAAGGAACAGAACGACAGCAAAAAAGAAGATCAGAAGAAACAGGAACCCGAAGCACCCGTCATTTACAAATATCAGGACGAAAAGGGGCAGTGGCATTTTTCCAGCGACATTCACATGATACCGCCGCGATATCAGAAATCAGTCATAGAAATAATGGGTTCGAATAAGACAGATGCGCCCGCCAGAAGTCAGGAGAGCCAGTACGACACACAGTACGACCCATATTCTTCAATGAAGAAAATCGAAGCAGAAAAAGAAGCAGAAGGCCAGAAATGGCGCAAACAATGGCTCATGCTCAAGGATGATTATGAGCAGAAGAAAATCAACTACGAATTTTTGAAAAACACCCCACCGGATTGCAGCATGAATTACATGAAATACGGCGTGCCGATGACCGGTAACTGCGAGGAAAACTGGAAAAGAACAGTAAAAAAGGCGAAATCAGAAATGGAACAGGCTGAAGAACGTCTGGAGCGCTTCCGCAAGGAAGCCCGCAGAGCTGGTATAGCTCCGGGATATCTGCGCTGATAAGCCGCCGGCATCGAACTCCTTCGCACGCCTTCTGTCTGCAGCCGTAAAAGATAAAAAAACAGCGTGCCGGCTGATCCGCTTTAGAAAGGTTCTTTGCGTTTAACACAGCTGATAGTAAACTTCACCGACTGTAATGCATGGTCGGCAATTCTCATGTTGCCGGAGTCGGTACGATAACATGTTGAGGATAAAAATGAACGACGACTGCACAGGCATGGCGCAAGGGGACGGTTCGTGCGTTGAAAACCAGAATGAACATTCCACAGCTCCGGAAGCCGAAAATGAAAAGCTGTTCATTTACATTATAAATCCTGCGGCGGAAATATCCGTGAGCGTGGCCGGCATAGACATGCGCACGCGCTGGAGCAAAACCTTCACGCATCTGGAGCTTAAACGCAAACCTGAGCCGGTTTTTGTGAATGTACATGAACTGAAAGACAAACTGGCGACAGCCGAATCTCCACTGCTGCTGGCTGACGGCAACTGGGTGCTTGAACCGCTGGCGATAGAAACCTTTCTCGAAAGCTGCGCCGACGAAAACGATGCAGCCAGCCTGACGATGTTCGCCACCAAACGCGGCACGGCTCCGCTTATAAAAATCGGTGTCGAAGCCTGCAAAGCTCTGGCCGAACAGTGGAATGCTTCAAGCGAATCGCCTGTGTTCGAATTGATAAAGACAGCACGCGAAACCCGCATAGCCTGCATCCGCGAGAAGATATTCGACAAAGCGTTTTTCTGGAGCCGCCCCGAAAACAGAACAACTGCAAAAGACGCCGAATGGGGGCTTCTGCAACGCCTGCAATGGCGACCGGGCGGACTGGTGGCGCAACTGCTGAACAGACCCGTTTCAATAAGAATGTCGCGTGTTGTCGCTTCAATGCCCATTACTCCGAATCAGACCACCATTATTGCTTTTCTTATCGGTCTGGCCGGCATTTACTTCCTTTTCACCGGCTCATATGTCGGAGCAATCGCCGGCATGCTGCTTATTCAGCTCAACTCAATAGTTGACGGCGTTGACGGCGAACTGGCTAATCTGCGCCATCAGCGCTCGGAATTCGGCGGATATCTCGACTCCATCTGCGACGAACTTCTGAACACTCTTCTGTACATATCCTGCGGATATTATCTTTCGCGCAACGGCTACGGCCCTGCTTACGTATATCTCGGCCTTTTAGCCGGACTGGGCTCCTTTGCATATGCGCTTATTCACTGGCACTGCAAGCTCAAACACGGACTAGGATTCTACTGGTGGTGGGACGCCTACAAGCCTCGCAAGCAGATTCAGCGCGAGATGACGCCGTACTTTTATCTGCGCAAGCTATTCTGCAAAGACTCGATAATTCTGCTTTTCCTCTTCGCAGTAATTTTCGGTTTCCTGCACTGGCTGGTATGGGCCGCAGCCATCGCCGCTTCGTGCGCTGTGATTCTGCTCTTCATACATATTTTCATCAAACGTGCAAGATGGTAATGGAACTGACGGTTCAGGCATGAAAAAAAAGCTGTATCGCCTTGTCTTCTTCTTTCTGGCGCTCGGACTGCTGTTCTGGCTGCTCAACCACATAGGCTGGGATAAAACAGGGAATGCCTTCGCCGCTGTCGGCTTAAGCGGCGCGCTTATTCTTCTGGCGCTCGGCATGGCGGAGAACATCTGCGATGCTCTGGCATATCGTTTCGCAGTCAGAGGCGACATCAGCCTTTTCCGTCTGCTTTCCTATAATGGGGTCGGAGCCATCGTAAATGTCTTCATTCCATGGGAAGCCGGGGAAGTCGTCAAGGGCGCACTTTTCAAGCAGCATGTTTCCACTCGCGAAGCCATTTCCGGCACGGTGCTGTGGAATTACATATTCAAAATCACGCGCCCGCTGGCGGCATTGATTGCCGTGGCGGTGGCCTGGATTCTGGGGCATGGGGCTTCAAGCTATGTAACGACGATCATTACCATTGCAAGCATCGTCGCGTTTCTGCCGTATTTTTTAATGCGCATTCTCCTGCGCATCGGCGTTGCCGGAATGACGGCGCGTTTCCTTTCGTGGGTGCGTGTATTTCGCAAAGACCCGGAGCGCATAATAGCCGCCGCCCGTGAACTCGATTCAAGTCTTAAACGCTTCTGGAAAGAGCGTCCGGCTGATTTCATCATGGTGCTTGTCTGCCAGCTTGTCGCCCGCTCGGCGGCATGGATTTGCTGGACGACCACCATCTGGCTGGTTGGACTCGATTACTCTTTCGGCCTCTGCGCAATGATTTTCGCCGGATTGAGCATAGCAAATTACATCGTCATGCTGGGGCCGGCCAAGCTTGGCGTAGGCGAAGGCGCAGGGTATCTGCTGTTTCAGATAATGGGTCTGGATGCCGATATGGGCCTGATAATTTTCCTTATCATGCGCCTGAAGGCGCTCATCACCAATGGTGCCGCAGGTCTGGCGGTTTTTGTGCTGCCCGTCCCCAAAGCATCCGAAAAGACTGCGGATCAGCCCTGACAATCCTGACGGCGCGGCTTGACAAAGCATACGCATATGCGTTTAATTGCCGTCGGAGTCTTGAGTATCGGTCTTTTCTGACGGAAGCATTGCGATGAAGAAAAAAATCTGTCTCTTCGATTTCGACGGCACGCTTATCGACTCAATGGGCGGCTTCGCGGCCATCGCCGGGGAAATCATCGCCCGTGAACACGGAGTGAGCCTGGAACGCGCAAAAGAAATGTATTACTCCACCTCCGGCCTGCCGTTTTTTCAACAGCTTGATGCACTGTTTCCCGGCGATCCGCGCAATCCGGCGCTGGCTGACGAATACGAGCAGCGCAAGCTGGACGGCTTTTTTGCACAGGAATTCTTCCATGACGTAAAGGAAACGCTGGAACGTCTGCGAGCCGCCGAAATAAAAGTGGCAGTATCTTCCAACAATTTTCAGCACAATATAGACAGATTCGTGTCGTCCCGTGCGGTCAAATTCGATTACGTTCTGGGCTTCCGGGATGGTTTTGAGAAAGGCCGCGATCATTTCGAGTACCTTATCAAATCCGAAGGAGTGAAGTACGGGGACTTTGTTTTTGTGGGGGACTCGATAAAAGACGGCGAGAAGGCGCACGCATTCGGGGTGGATTTCATAGCCCGCAGCGGAACATTTACAAGGCAGGACTTCTGTCGCGCATTTCCAGACTCGCCGGTAATCGACAACATATCGGAACTGATTCCGATTCTCATTGATAAAGAGGAGCCATAAATGCAGGTTGTTCTGCTTTGCGCCGGAATGGGAACAAGGCTTGGATCGCGCACTGAAGCGCTGCCCAAAACGCTGCTCGATCTCAACGGCAAAGCCGTGCTGGATCATATTCTCAAATCAGTCGATCTGGACGAAATCAGCGACATTATCGTCGTTGGCGGTTTTGAGATAGGCAAACTGAAGGATCACCTTGAGAAATACAAAGGCAAGCCGCTGCGTATTGTCGAAAACCCGGACTACCGCGACGGCAGCGTCCTTACCGTCGCGAAAGCCATGCCTTTCATCGAAGGCGATTTTATCATTATGAACGGCGATCACATCCATCCGCGCGAAATGGTTCATAAATTCATAAGCGAGGCGCGCGGCATCGCCTGCGCCACAGACCGCGACCGCATTCTTACCGATGACGACATGAAGGTAAAACTGGATGCATCCGGTGCCGTTTCGATGATGGACAAAAAGCTTTCGGACTACGACTGCGGGTACATCGGCGTGACGTTTTATGCCGCTTCGCATCTCGATCTTTACCGCGACTACATCCAGATTACGCTTGCGCGCCACGGTTACAAATCCAACGTCGAGAAAATCGTGCAGTGTCTGGCCGACGACGGATACAAACCCGGAGTGGTCGATCTTTCCGGATTCGGCTGGCTGGAAATCGACAACGAAGGCGATTACCGGCATGCCCTGGAACAGATAGCCGTCAACCCGTACCTGAAAAGACTGGTCTGAAAACTCCGTTCACCGGCGCAAATATCCGCTGGCATAAGCGCTGTGGCGTGTTATGCTTGGAATGGAAGCCGTGTCTCATTTTTCGGAGCATTAAATGACTCGCCTGCATATCATATGTATTTTAATTCTGGCCCTTATCGCCCTTCTCCCGCTTTCTGCGTGCTCCGACGGCGGCGACGACGACAGCTGCGACAGCAACGACGATTGTCTGGTCGGCTGGGGCTGGATTTGTGTCGATCACAAGTGTGTCAAAGAAGACGGTGACGGCGATTCGGAAGTGGAATACGGTGATTCGGACATCAAACCGTGCAGCATAATCGAAGACGAGGAAGAGTGTCTGGAAGATTCCGCGCGCTGCATATGGGAAAACGGTGCCTGTACAATTAAGCCCTATTCTCCTGATGGCGACTCCGAATACGAAGGCGACGACCCCGGTCAGAACGGCTCCGGCTGCCGTTATCTTTCCTATTCCGAGTGCCTGAACTGGCCGCAGTGCGAATGGGTGGCGGGAGAATGCATGGCGGCTTCTTCGGGGCCCGACTGTTCGATGTACCGCACCGAGAGCGAATGTGCGCGCGGGTACGGCTGCGAATGGAACGGTTACGCCTGTGTACCCATCATGTGACTGATTCCTGATTTCTTATCTCCAACAGCATATTTGTGTTAGTATAAGCGCAATCCGTGCGGCCTTTGAGCCGCTTTGTTTGCGCAGTTATCGGAAGAACAAACATGACAGAGAACGAAGCCCGCAGGCGCATGGCCGATCTTACAAAAGAGCTGGAGTATCACGAGCATCGTTATTACGACCTTGACGATCCTGTCATCGACGACGCCGCCTATGACGCACTGATGCGTGAGCTTGAAGCGCTGGAACACGACTGGCCGCAGTTCGCCGCGCCGGATTCTCCGACCCAACGTGTGGGTGGCCGCGCTCTGGATTATTTCGAAAAGGCCGCACATCGCCGTCAGATGCTCTCGCTGGCCAACTGCTTCGACGACACCGAGCTTTCGGAGTTCGATGCACGCGTCAAACGCTTCCTTGAGTTGCCCGAAAACGCCGAAATCGAATACGTGGCGGAGCCTAAAATGGACGGGCTGGCGCTGGACCTCGAATATGAAAACGGGCTTCTGCTGCGGGCTTTGACGCGCGGCGACGGGCTGGTGGGTGAAGTCGTCACCGAGAACGTGCGCACCATCCGCGATGTTCCGTTGAAGCTCAAGGCACTGCCGTCCGGCGACCTTTTCGGAAGAAATGCGCCGCAGTTTCTAAACATACGCGGCGAAGTATACATGGATATAAAAGGTTTCGAGGAACTAAACCGCAGTCAGGCCGAACGCAAGCGGCAGACTTTTGCAAACCCGCGCAACGCCGCCGCCGGCTCTGTGCGCCAGCTCGACCCCAAAATAGCAGCAGAGCGTCCGCTTAAATTCTTTCCGCACACTCCGGGAGAATGGCCGGGCGACGATGCTCCACGTACACAGATGGAAATGCTTGAAAAGCTCGGACAGCTCGGATTCAGGATCAACCCCGAAATCCGTCTCTGTATCGGCCTGCAAGCCGTTGTCGAACGTTACCGCGAGCTTATGAAGATGCGCTCGGAGTTGCCTTTCGAAATCGACGGCATGGTCGTTAAAGTGAACGATTTCGCTTTGCAGAATCGCCTGGGGCAGATCGCGAAATCGCCGCGCTGGGCCGTCGCCTATAAATTTCCAGCCGAAGAACGCACAACCCGCATAAACGCCATTACCGTTCAGGTGGGGCGTACCGGAACACTGACGCCTGTAGCCGAACTGGAGCCTGTTCGGGTGGGCGGTGTTGAAGTGCGACGCGCCACCCTGCACAATCAGGACGAGCTTTCACGCAAGGACGTGCGCGTCGGTGACTGGGTATTGGTGCGACGCGCCGGAGACGTTATTCCTGAAGTTGTGCGCGTGCTGCCGGAACGCCGTGAACACGACAACCCGCCGTTTCGGCTGCCTGCGGCTTGTCCAGTATGCGGAGCGGCCACAGTGCGAGAGGAAGGCAAGGCCGGAATTCGATGTCCGAATTCCGATTGCCCCGCGCAGGTGCAGGAATCAATAGTTCATTTCGTGTCGAAAGGCGCCATGAACATCGACGGCATGGGGCCGCGCATCGTGGAAAAACTGCTCGAAAGCGGAGCGTTGCGCAGCGTGGCGGATATCTACCGTCTCGACGCCGCAACACTGTCTAATCTGGAAGGTCTGGGCGAGAAGTCCGCCGCCAGACTGCTGGAATCCATCGCCGCCTCGCGCAGACCGACACTGTCGCGTTTTATCTGTGCGCTGGGCATTCCGGGTGTGGGCGCGACAATGGCAGATGTTCTTACCGAAAACTTCAGCGATATACACAGCCTTATGCAGAGCGGACGCGAACGTCTTGAAGACATTTACGGAGTCGGGCCTGAGGTTGCGACTTCAATTCTGGATTTCTTCGGCGAAGAACGCAATCGTGCGCGCATTTACGACCTGTTGAAGCTTGGCGTCGAACCGCAGTCCGCTCCAGTCAGAGAACTTCGCGAGACTCCGTTCTCCGGCAGAACTTTCGTAGTCACCGGCACCCTGGCTGCCTTCGGGCGACTGGAAGCCGAAGAGCGCATCCGCGCCGCCGGAGGCAAGGCGGCCTCGTCGGTAAGCACACGCACGCACGCGCTTATTGCCGGCGAGAACGCCGGCTCGAAACTCGACAAAGCGCAGAAACTGGGAGTGCCGATCTGGAACGAAGAAGAGTTTCTGCGCAAGCTTGAAGAAGCTGAAGGGTAAAGATCAACAGGTTAATTTGCTGTTTTCATTCGTCTTTACGATACCCGTCTATCATATCTTTTATTTCTTTACTGTCTTTTTCAGGCAGATCAAAGCTTCTTTCAACTTCAAGTTCGCGAAGAGCTTTTTCTATTTCGCCTTTTTCGAGCAGTGATTTAATCAGATCGCGGCGTACAATGGCCATTTGCCGCATACAGATATCTGCAATGAAATCCGGCATGCGGCAGGCTTTTTCGAGCAGCGTCAGGGATTCCTCAAATCTGCCTTGTGCATAAATGACGCGGCTGAGTTCGAAGTGTGTTTTGAATGAGTATGGATTGTTTCCGGCGACATCTTTCAGCACCGCTTCGGCCTCTGCCGGCCTGTCGGTTTTCCAGAGAAGCAATGCATACGAAAATCCGATATCCTCTTCCGGGTTATAGGTCTGTCGGAAAAGATATTTCAGAATTTCTTCCGCCTCATCATTCCGTCCGAGTTCAGAAAGCGCTTTTGCAACTCCCAGCTGATATCTCGGATATCCCGGATGAGCTTCGTCGGCCTTCGAGAAATATTCGAAGCCTTTCTGATAATCGCCTCTCATGCTCCAGGCATTTCCGAGCATGTGATAAGCCCGCGCCGAACCGGGTGTGTTTTCGAGCTGCGCCTGCGCCAGTTGCAGCGAACCGCTGAAGGCCGGAATGGTGTTGAAAAGTCCGGCGGCCGCATATGCCAGAAGCACCGCCGCCGGCAAAAGAGGAAGCAGACGCGAAACCTTCTGAATTTCTCTCAGCCGTGTTTCCAGTTCTGCTGCGACGCTTCCCAGCACAATCGCCAGACCGGCGCACGATGCGTAAATAAGTCTGTCGGCCATAATGAAAGAGCCTTTACCGAGCCATTGAAAGGCAATCATTCCAAGAGCGAAATAAAGCCCCAGCCCGATTCCTGAAGCTCTCCACTTTTCCGAACGCAATGCAAGCAGCAGCGCCATACAAAAAAAACCAGCACTTGAAATGGCCGATATCCACAATTCGGGATCGGAGAGCGACCTTACATGGAAGGAACCGGCGCAGAAGTCCGCCGGGTAATGCATGGGCCAGAGCAGACGATCCAGATACCATGTCGGAAAAGCCGCCATGTGTACAACAGAAGTTAACGGATCGGCGGCGACCAGCGGGTTGGTGAGGATGTCGCCCGCCTGAGTCCAGAGTCCGGTGACCTGGTAGTGCAGCAGATAATTGAAGATCACTATCGCCGCATATGGTGCGGCTCCGCGCACAATATCCAGCACCGAACGCCAGCGTCCGCTTGCCAGCGCGTGAACTCCTATGGGTACGGCCACAAGCATTGCGCTTTCTTTGGCCAGAAGACCGAAGAAGAACACCACCAATGCCGCAGTGTTGCGCTTTCTGAGATATAGTTCAAAACAGGCCGCCATGAAAAGAAAAGCCAGCACGTCTGCGCGTCCGACAGCGAAGCTGATTACTTCGCCATGAGTCGGATGCAGAAGAAAGAAAGCCCCGGCCACACCTGCGCCCAGAGGCGGCAGAATGCGCCTGCTCATGCGGAAGAGAACAATTCCGGCCAGAATGTGCAGCGCCAGATTCAAAAGACGCGCCATGGTCGGGGTCGGTGAAATCTGCCAGGCCATCCGGCTGAGCAGTGTCGCCAGCGGTCTGTAGGACCATATTCCTTCGCCGGTGGTGGTGTGCGGTCTGCCCCAGAAATCGAGAGTGAACACCTGCGAAAAATCGTCACCGCTTACTGCCGGGTTTTTGGTGATATGAAAAATATCGTCCCAGAACCAGTCACGGTCGGCTATTGGAGCGTATGCTGCAATGCAGAGAAGTATCGCAAGCACCATAAGAAGAATTGCAGCGGCAGAGTCGCCTCGTTCTTCGTTCTGGCCATGAATGCTGATGTTGTGCGACACGGAATTCATCGCTTCCCCCATGGAAATTTAACGGATACGCATACGATTAATAACAATGGGAAGTTATTCTGATTCATTAATGCCGTTTGTGTCAAGTATGCCTTTCCCTCGAAAAAAAAACCGCCCATCAGGGGCGGTTTCAAAGTCCGGCAGATGCGGCGCTTATTCCTGCTGTCCGCGATAGTTGGGAGCTTCTTTCGTAATCACCACGTCGTGTACATGCGATTCGCGCAAACCGGCGGCGGTGATACGCACAAAGCGGCCCTTCTGCTGCAGTTCTGGAATGGTCATGCAGCCGGCGTAACCCATTCCGGCGCGAATGCCGCCCAAAAGCTGGAAAACGTTGTCAGAAAGGCTGCCCTTGTAAGGCACGCGACCTTCTATGCCCTCCGGCACCAGCTTCTGATCTTCGACCTGATCCTGGAAATAGCGGTCTTTAGAACCTTCGCGCATGGCGGCTATGGAACCCATGCCGCGATACTGTTTGTAATAGCGGCCCTGATACAGCAGCATGTCGCCGGGCGCCTCGTCGGTTCCGGCAAATAGCGAGCCTATCATAACCACGTCGGCTCCGGCGGCGATGGCCTTTACGATATCACCGCTGTATTTGATGCCGCCGTCTGCGATGCACGGCACGCCGTAAGAATGACAGACCTTGGCGCAGTCGTTGATGGCGGTTATCTGCGGCACTCCGACACCGGCCACAATGCGGGTTGTGCAGATGGACCCCGGACCGACGCCGACTTTGATTCCGTCGGCTCCGGCGCGGCACAGGCGGTCTGCGCCCTCGGCAGTGGCCACATTTCCGGCCAGCACGTCAACGTTGGGATAAGTGCGCTTGATATATCTGACGGTTTCGATGACGTTGCGTGAATTTCCATGGGCGGTGTCGATGGCGATAAGATCGACTCCAGCTTTCAACAGAGCTTCAATGCGCTCGTCACGCTCCTTGCCTGTGCCGACGGCTGCAGCCACCAGCAGACGACCTTTCGAATCTTTGGAGGCATTGGGATAGCGACGGCCTTTTTCGATGTCTTTGGTTGTAATCAGCCCGACAAGATTTCCCTTGGCGTCAACCACCGGAAGTTTTTCGATGCGATGTTCGTGCAGTTTTGCCTTGGCGTCCTCAAGCGATATTCCGGGGCTGGCCGTGACAAGCTCTGAGGTCATAAGGTCTTTGACTCTTTTGTGCTTCAGGTCTTTTTCAAAACGCAGGTCGCGGTTGGTAAGAATACCGACCAGCTTGTTGCGCTTGACGACCGGAATGCCGGATACCGAGTGCATCTGCATCAGGTCCCAGGCGGCCTGAACCGTGGCTTCTGGAGAAATGGTAATGGGATCGACTATCATACCCCATTCGGATTTTTTGACCTTGGCGACTTCCAGCGCCTGCTTTTCGATGGGCAGGTTGCGGTGAATAACGCCGATTCCGCCTTCGCGGGCCATCGACATCGCCGTCTGAGCTTCGGTCACAGTGTCCATGGCTGCAGAAATAAGCGGGATGTTGATGCTGATGTTGCGTGTCAGGGAAGTCTTAAGAATCACCTCGTGGGGCAGAACCTCCGAGTAGGCCGGCAAAAGCAGGACATCATCGAAAGTGAGTCCCTGCATCATGTCTTTTTCAACCATGGGCTCCTCCAGGGGAAAATAGTGTCAGCAAAAGCTGTATAATGACCAGAGAGATTAGCACAATCCTTGAAGAAAGTAAAATTTTATGGAGTGTATCACCGGTTTTGAATCTGTCAAGAAATTATGCGTCTGAAAAAACACAGACAGAAAGAAAACACAATTAAAACAGGTGCAAAGGCGGCTGTATGAGGTGCAAGAAACGCGGATTCGGCAGCGCTTTTAAATGCAATGATGCTGAAGAAAGTCAACAGTCCGGCTCCCAGTGCATATCCCAGGCCCTGCCATAATCCAGGACGGCGCAGCAGAAAATCCCGGTTCCAGACTATAGCGGCAGCAAGAAGCGGAAGCAGAAGCAGCAGAAACGCATAAGCCGGTCTCATGTGCAACGCAAGCGTATAAGCTCGGTCAGAAAGCCCCTGACTGCGCCGCAGTTCTGCTGCCGCAGCCAGTTCACCCATGTTCATTTCATCAGAGTTGCGCCAGACGTATTGGAAATGCTGCGGTTTTTCGGGCAGATTAATAATTTCCGGCTTTCTTTCAGCTGCTCCGGCGTGCGACTGCCTGCCGTAAACACTAGTGACACCGTCAGCATGCCATTGCTTGTCGATTCCGAACACAAGGCTTTCAATTTCCAGAATTCCGGCTGAAGAAAAATCGTCGTCCATGCGGTAAAGCGTGACGTTCGACAGACGGCTTTCGTTGTTGCGCCTGCCTCCGATGCGCCAGAAGCCTGACGGTCCTTTGAACCACTGGCGGTCCATGCGCCATTTGTCGCCCCATGTGTTTTTGTGTTTTATCTCCAGATCGACCAGTTCGACATAACGAGCCTGCGCCGCCGGAACAAGCGTTTCTCCTGCCGCAAAAACGGCAGCCGCAACCACAAAAGAAAAAATCACAAACGGCAGCAGACGCCGCAGCAGGCTCTGACCAGCCGAAAGCAGCACCGTCAGTTCGCCGGAGCGCGCAATACCCAGCATGACAGCGGCGGAAGAAAGAAGCAGAGCCAGCGGCGCAAGCTGATAAAACGCAGTCGGGCTGTGCGCCAGCGCCAGATCGAACAGGCGGCTGTATGGGGCATCATAGGCGCGGACGATGCGGACATGTTCCACCGAATCGAAAAACATGTAAACCGCCCACATTGCGGAAACCGAGATCGCAAACGACGCGCCGAAACGCCTGAAAACTGTAATGAAGTAATTCATGGCGCGCGCCTCCGCAGAAGAGACAGAATCAGAATTGAAATTACGGCCAGAGCTGCAATATAAGGCGTAAATGCGGCTGGAAAAAGTGCTGTTTCGCCGCTGGCCGCCATTGTTTCCACAA
Source organism: Deltaproteobacteria bacterium (assembly GCA_029570245.1). Lineage (GTDB taxonomy): Bacteria > Myxococcota_A > SURF-8 > SURF-8 > SURF-8 > JAKQSH01. The sequence goes on from JAKQSH010000150.1 coordinate 13,763, forward strand.
GGCGGGCGCAAAGATAGTATGACGCAATAAGCAGAAGAGAAAACAGCCATATCGCGTATGTCGAGTATGCCGGGAAGATAAAAGCGGCA
>JAKQSH010000177.1 GCA_029570245.1 Deltaproteobacteria bacterium
GAGGGTGAAGGCGAAGGCGAGGGTGAAGGCGAAGAAGAGGAAGACGAAGACGGCGGATCAGCTGGAGGCGGCTGTTCTTCAACCAGCAACGGACTTCCCATGCTGATGCTGCTCATGTTGCTTTTCGTTATGCATGGTCGCACAGCTTCTGCCGTCGCGAAGAAATAGCACAGCAGAATCAAATGACAAGCCGCATTCCACCTCAGACTTATGGAATGCGGCTTTTTTTTGCCGGATTGCATTTTCTGACTGAAACATTATGAAAAGACCGGAGTTTACAAGGTCGGCGATATTTAAATTTTTCCTGCTGGTGCTCCTGCTCTGCATTACGCCACTGAGCATTCTGATTTTCGGTGGAGAAGACTTACGCAACCCGCGTCGCATGATGGAACTGATAGAGAGTTCCGGTATCATTGCGCCGCTGGCATTTCTGATCGTCTATATAGCGTGGCAGTTTGTTCCGGGTCCGACTTCGGCGATGACAGCCGCATCCGGGCTTATGTTCGGACCATTTGCAGGCCCGCTGCTTTCGATTACGGGAGCCATGCTGTCTGCCGGAATCGAATTCACGCTGGCGCGGCGTCTGGGTCATGATGCAATTCAGGCTAAAATGCCCGGACGCATGCGGCGACTTGACGAAGCATTTGAAAAGCATGCTTTTTCATCAATTGCATATATGAGGCTCATTTTCATTCCATTTCAGATCGTCAATTTCTCGGCTGGAGTCTCTAGTGTGCGTTTTGCTCCTTTTTTCTGGGGTACGCTGCTGGGGATACTTCCAGCTTCTCTGGCCCTCCCCTACCTGAGCGGCCTCGTAAAACTCGCCTGGATGCAGAACAATTTTTCGATGCTGCTGAACGTAAAAGCAGCACTGGCGCTCTTATTGTTTATTGCAGTTTCCGTGTTACCTCCCTTGCTTGATTTCATATGGAAGAAAAACCGTTTGCAATAGTACGCGGACACTAACTCTGGGCGTGATCAAGCCGTCTTTTTGCATAATTGTTTAAAAAAATATCAGGCGTATGCCAAAAACAGATTTATAAAAATCATAAAGGCAAAAAATGGTTTACAAATATACTGGCAGATGTATAAAATATTCAGGATAATGGAGCAGGTGAAAATCCATGAGCGTGACGTTTCAGCGTCTGCTTTGGCAGTATCAGCAGAAAGGAATAAGCGAAATGACAAAGAAAGCATTCTGGCCTGTAGTGGTTGCCTCGGTCGTGCTGCTGTTTGCAGTCTCATGCGGCGGAGACGACAATTCGGGCGAAGAGAACGACAATACCGGAGCCAAAATGGGCGACGCCTGCAACACATCCGACGAATGCGAGAGCGGGCTCTGCTATTTTACCGGTGCTCAGCGTTTCTGCAGCCAGACTTGCGCCGTGGATGAAGACTGTTCTATCCAGTCTCCGGGAGCCTGCTGCAAAATGATAGGAAATGCAGGCGTCTGCTATACAGCCGCGCTGTGTTCTGGCGGAGATGTTGATTCCGGAACGCCGGGCTACTGCACTCCAGACGAAAAAAGATGCGCCGGTCTTGAACTTCAGCGCTGCAACGCTGACGGCACAGATTATGAGTTTTACCGAGAGTGCGAAATTGCCTGCGAAAGCGGCAAATGCACCGGAGAGGAAACCGATGGCGACAGCGAAGAAACCCTTTGCACCGCAGATGAAACCCGCTGCAAAGAAGGCAGCAACACAGCCATTGAAAAATGCGCCGCAGACGGAATGTCGTGGGGCGATCACATAGACTGCGCCGAAACAGGCCAGACCTGCTCCAACGGTGCATGCACAGGCGACATTCTCGGCGATCCCTGCAATGTCAATGAAGAAAACAGCTGCGCAGACGACAATGAATACTGTCTGGCCGATTACGCCGGAGCCGCCGACGGCCACTGCGCAAAATTCTGCGATATTCAAGGCGTTTATTGTCCGATCGGCTGGGAATGCCCGCACGGCAAATGCACTCCCATCGACGGATTCTGCCGCAGCAACAACGATTGCGAAATGGACGAATACTGCAACAAGCCCAAAGTCACCGATGAACAGGGCAATGTAGTCGATGCGGAAGGCGGCTTGTGTGCCCGTTACTGTTTTGAAAACGGCGAAAGCTGTGCTGAGCTTTACCGCTGCGAAGATAATAATCAAGACCCCAACTACGGCAAATGCGTACTTAAAGACCCCACCTGCAGCGTCTGCTCTAACGACACGGAATGCGGAACCGGCTATTATTGCAACATTCTTTCTACCCAAACAACCGGCTGCTGCACACCAAGTTGCACCGTTGACGACGACTGTCAGTCTGGTATGCGCTGCAACGACGAAGGCCATTGTGTTGTAGGTACCGGCAACGGAGATTGCGGCGGTTCTTGTCCGAAAGGACATATCTGCATACCGGAATACAACCAGTGCATGCTCAACTGTCCGCAGTGTCCGTACAACTACACCTGCGATGCCGATTCAGCACCGAACTGTTACCAGCATGCATGCGACAATCCCTATGTGTGTGGACTTTTAATGCCGCCATGCTGCGCCGGATTCGAATGCAATGCTCTGGCCTGGGGTATTGAGGGTGTCTGCGTACAATCGAAATAATAAAGTCCCCCCACCTAAAAAAGGACGCACCTGTCGTCCATGACTGTTGAGAAAGTCCCCACCATCCGGTGGGGACTTTTTTTACCACAAGCTGAGGGTTGGGTTCCAAAAGGCGGAGTCTATGGGGATACAAAAATAGTCATTCTGGGGGGATACAAGGAAGTAGTTACGACTTCCGCGCACTCCGAATAAAGGAGAGCAACTATGGAAGTAAGTCTAGTTCAGACAAGCAGGATGTCGCCGTATGAACACACAACTCCCAGGTTTCCACTCCATAGGAGGAAGATCAGATTGTCTGGCGTGCGTTTTCGGCACCAGGTTCCAGTTGTCTATTTCGGCTTTCCGCAAATTTCTATATTGCAACAAGCAAAATATCGGCATTTTTCTGCCTGTTTCGCTGCACGCTTTTCGGTCAGATGATTTCAGATGGTGAAAACGAAAAAGTAGTATACTCCGACGATGGCAAATATAAGAGCAGTCAACCTGCGCATCCATTTTTCGGCAACAGTCAAAGCGTTGAACGCGCCGCTGATTCTGTTGGCGGCAAATGCCAGAACAAAGGCCGAAGCGGCAACTGGCAAAGCTGTGCCGATTCCGTAAACAAGAGGAATTCCGAAGGCAGACTGGTGCTGCAAGGCAAGAGGAATCAGACTGCCGAAATACAGCGCAGCCGAAACCGGACAGAACGCCAGCGCAAAAACAGCACCCAGCAACAGAGCTCCGAATACCCCGAACTTTTCCATTCGCTTTTGAAAACCAGTTCCGATGCCGGAACCGATTGCCGGCAATGGAATGATTTCAATCAGAACCAGTGCGACCAGAATCAGCAGCGGCCCTATGATGGCGTTCATGTGCTGCTGTAGAAAATTGGCAATTGCCGGAACAGATGAAAGACCACTGACAACAACCAGCGCCACCATAAGGTAAGCCAGAGCACGCCCAGACATATAAAGCAGTCCGGCAAGAAGCACTCTTGACGGACTGCCGACTTTTTTGGAAACGAAACTGATTGCTGCGATGTTGGATGCAAGCGGACATGGGCTGATGGAAGTCAAAATTCCCAGCCACAATGCGGAGACCAGTGCTGCAATGTATGACTCCATTATCAGACTCCGCTCAGGAATGCTTTGATCTCATCGTATACATAATCCTCATATTCGGGCGGATTGCGGACATGCGCCCAAATTTTTTCACAGTTTTTCCATTTTATCTGTGCATCACCTTTTACTGCAGAAACGATCAAAGACTTTGTATACAGCTGATAATCTTTAGAAAAATGCTTATTTTCTTCAAGGTCTACATTCACGACTTTCCATTCAAGCTTGCCTGAAGCAAGCTCGGCGGCAAAGCGCTCTTTTATGGTCTTGTCAGCCAATGCTTCCATTTTTGTACAGGTCGGACAGCGGTAATCACCGTGGAAGTAGTAAACAACTACTTTATCGGGAATAACAACAGGCGTTGTGGCAGATGCAACATCGTGTGCAGCAATGGCCGGCTCTGTCGATTTTTCAACTGCTGCGGCAGGTTTTGCAGCTTCAGCCGAACTGGTTTCTGCGCTGTTTTCACATCCGCACGGCATCATGGAAAACAGCATTACCCAAAAAAGGGAGATTAAGCTTTTTTTCATTTCATGTCATCTTTCGTATTGCTGTCAGGCCAGCATTTCTCTGGCTTTAATACAGATATCTTCAATGGCGGAATCATCTTTGCGCGCCTCACCTTTACGAATTCCCAAATCGCTCAACCTGAGATGAACAAAGTTTCTGAAGCCGGCTTCTTCCAGTGATTTTTTTGCACAATCAAGCGGACAGCCATCGATAGCAAGTATTCCGTCGGCGGCCTCGGTGGTCTTTAAAATGGCGCTTACGCGTCCACCTATTCCGGCGAGGCAATACATTTTTCCAATACCGTCAGAATTGAGCTTGCGCGCAACCATGTCTGAAACGTGACCGACATCCGATCCACCTGAGCATGAAAAGATTAAATTAACTACGTTGTTGCAGCCACATGAACATCCACATTTTGATTCGCTCATTTTTTTCTCCATAACATCAGGCAATTAATTTTCTTATTTCTTCGACCGGAGGAACTTTTCCAACCAGCTTCACTTCACCATCAACGACCAATCCCGGAGTCATTAATATGCCGCGCCTGATTATTTCATTGATATCTTCCACTTTTACAACTTCAGCAGCAATGCCGAGCTGGCCGACTGCCAGATTTGTAAGTTCATAAAGTTTTTTGCACTTCGGACAACCGGTTCCCAGTATTTCAATTTTTTTCATCTCCATTTATTTGTCTCCTGTTCAGAAAAACGTACCAAAAATCAGACCGCTCAAGGTCGCCATGACAACGACAAGGCAAACGTAAACAACAGTCTTTTTTGTGCCGATGACACTTCTTATCACCAACATGCTTGGCAAACTCAGAGCCGGACCCGCCAGAAGAAGAGCCAGAGCCGGCCCCTTACCCATTCCTGCGCCAATCAGCCCCTGAACTATTGGGATTTCCGTAAGAGTAGCAAAATACATGAAGGCTCCCACAACAGAAGCAAACAAGTTGGCGCCCAAAGAATTTCCGCCGAGAAGAACAGCAACCCATTCCGAAGGAATGATGCCTTCATGTCCCGGACGTCCAAGCAGAAAACCGGCAACAAATACACCTCCGAAAAGCAGAGGCAGTGTCATGGCTGCATATTCCCAGGAAGACGACGCCCAACTTCTGATCTCTCCGCGGCTGAACCAGCGTAACACGACGATGAAAAGCAAAACAACTGAAGCGCCGCTTATCAGCCATTTTGCCGAATAAACCAGATTCCATATACTTGAGGAATCCCCATCCTGAGGTTTACCCCAGTTAGCAAAAACCAGGAATATGAGCATCAGTGCGAAATAAAAAATATTCTGTTTAAGCGAGCGCGTACTTTCGTCGGGCGGCAGAACCGGCATGGCGGCCTGTTTGGCGGCTTCATCTTTTCGAAAGATAAGCGCCATAAGCAAGCCGATGATAATTGAGAACAGCACAGCACCTGCAGCCCTTGCAATACCGATTTCTGCGCCCAGAACCCGCGCAGTAAGAATTATGGCCAGCGCATTTATAGCCGGGCCGGAGTAGAGAAAAGCCGTTGCCGGACCAAGCCCGGCTCCTCGCATGTAGATTCCGGCGAACAGCGGCAGTACAGTACACGAACATACGGCAAGAATACTGCCGGAACAGGCTGCGACGCCATAGGCTACGCTGCGTCTGGCCTGGGAACCGAGATATTTCATAACCGAATTCTGCGAAACGAAGTTAACGATTGCACCTGCAATAAAAAAGGCCGGAACTAGACATAGAATCACATGTTCGCGGGCATACCATCTCAACAGAGCCAGAGCCTCGAAAATCGCTCCGCTGAAACGGTCAGATTCAAGCGGCATAAACCAGACCGCAACGAATATCACAAGAAATAAAACAAATTTTTTCCGTTCAGTCATCTCTATTCCTGCCTGTAATTAAGAAGGACACGCAACCGCTCAAGCAATTCATCCCGAACACTGCGAAAAGCCTCCAGCCTGACATCATCTTCCATGTGGGCCGCCGGATCAGGCAATGCCCAGTGCAGATGCGGTGCGGCACTCAAAAACACCGGACAGACGCCTTCTGCACACAGGGTTATTACTGCCTCTATTCCAGCCGGTGCGATGTCGTTAACGGACTTGCTGTAAAGCCCCGCTCCCGATATCCCAAGCTCAGACAGAACAGCATTAACCTCAGGCCGAACGGAAGAAGGTTTCGATCCGGCAGATAATACTTCAACGCCCTCAGGTGCAAGATGTCTGGCAATGGCTTCCGCCAGCTGACTGCGCGCCGAATTCTGCACGCAGATGAACAATATTTTTCTCGGTTTAATAGCAGCAAGTTCTGCCGCTTCTTCCTGCCATGATTTATGCTTGAATATCATTATTTTTTACCAGAAAATCTGGCGCTCCAGATTTTTCCTTTAAGGGTTTTGCTTACTTCAGCCGCTATTTTTTCGGAACTGCAACAGCAGGAAGATGTCTCCTGCGGTATTTCGGATTCTATCAAAGCTTCAAGCTGATCGCCGCCGTATACAAAACGGTCTGTAACTTCAACAGACTGGAGTCCGGCAGCAATGAGTCCGCCTATGTATTCTTTCTCACTTATAGCTCCGGCTACACATGCGCCGTATAGAACGGCGCTCTCTCGTACCCACTCCGGCAGATCATCGACCACGATATCGGAAATACTGATCTGACCGCCTGGCTTGAGCACTCTGGCGATTTCGGAAAAGACTTTGTTTTTTTCGGGAGAGAGATTAATTACGCAATTTGAAATGACCCAATCGACAGAAGCGTCTTCAACCGGCAGATTTTCAATAATGCCCTTTCGCACTTCGATATTTTCATATCCGGCGGCGGCTATATTCGACCGCGCACGGCTTATCATATCGTCGGTCATATCCACACCGATTACACGTCCACTCGGCCCGACCTTGCGGGCGGCAATAAGCAGGTCAATTCCGGCTCCACTGCCTAGATCAAGAACCGTCTGACCTTCTTTCACGTTGCTGAAGGCCAGTGGATTTCCACAGCCGAATGAATTAACGACTGCGTCTTCCGGCAACGCCGAAATCTCGTCGGCGTTGTAACCGGCTGTTTTTACAGCCACGCCCTTTTGAAGAGTCGGCGTGCAACCGCACGAACAACCGCAACCTTTGTTGACACTGGCGGTATAGAATTCGGAAACCTGCTTTCTGATGATATCCTTATCAGTATTCATCATTAATTCTCCTGCAAGGGCCAGTATTTCTGTTTTAGCCACAAAGAGACATTTACCAGAGCAATCAGTACCGGAACCTCAACCAGCGGTCCTATAACCGCAGCAAAAGCTGCACCGTGGTGAATTCCGAATGTGGCTACCGCCACAGCAATTGCAAGCTCGAAGTTGTTGGATGCCGCAGTAAACGAAAGCGTGGCGCTACGACCATAATCTGCGCCGACTTTCTTTGAGATAAAGAACGAAAGGAAGAACATCAGCACAAAATAGATAAACAATGGTATTGCAATACGCACAACATCAAATGGCAGCTGAACAATTGTTTCGCCCTTCAGGCTGAACATTATTATGATGGTGAAGAGCAGTGCAATAAGCGTTATGGGGCTGATTTTAGGTATGAATACACCGTGATACCATTCTTTGCTTCTGACACGGATAAGAATGAAACGTGTTATTATACCACCAATAAACGGAATACCCAGATAAATGAATACGCTGGTAGCTATCTGCGAAATGGTGATATTGACTTCGACACTGCTCAATCCGAACCAGCCTGGCAAAACCGTGATGAAGACGTAAGCGTAAATGGAGAAAAAGAGCACCTGAAAAATAGAGTTAAAAGCGACAAGACCAGCACAGTATTCCGTGTCGCCTTTGGCCAGATCGTTCCAGACAATGACCATCGCAATGCAGCGTGCCAGACCGATCAGTATCAGTCCAACCATGTATTCCGGCTTGTCGGAGAGAAAAATCACGGCCAGGGCAAACATTAGCAGCGGCCCGACAATCCAGTTCTGCACCAACGAAAGCGATAGAATTTTGATATTACGGAATACGCGCGGCAACTCCTCGTATTTCACTTTCGCCAGAGGCGGATACATCATCAGGATCAGACCAATGGCAATAGGAAGACTGGTTGTGCCTACGTCTAACTTGTTGAGAAACAGTACGATGCCTGGGAAAAGCCACCCACCACCTACTCCAGCGATCATGGCAAGAAAAATCCACAGCGTCAGATAGCGATCCAGAAATGACAGTTTACCGGAGATACTGCTTGACGCCTGCAACATGAACGGAATCCTCCTGGGCAAAAGGTATTTGGCCTGTTGTCGAAATAGCCAACTTGCACACAAAAAAACTACTCGTCGCGTTCTTTCATTACAGCGATGGTGCATTTGAACATGTCCAACACGCAAGGTGTCAGAAGGCGGTAGCGCACGACATTTCCGTCCTTGCGATTTTCGACTATACCGACCGACAGCAGAACCGACAGAT
>JAKQSH010000245.1 GCA_029570245.1 Deltaproteobacteria bacterium
CTGATATTCGCAACCGGCCACGCCGCTGTCGAGATCGTACCAGCATGGATCGCAGTCTTTGCCTGAGCCTTTGAACCATACGTAGCGGGTGTTGCCGTCGATAGAGTTGGTGGTAAAGCGGATGGACATCGGCTGCGACGGTTTTACGCCGTTCGGCGTATACTGAACGGTAAAAGTAAATTCGTCGGACGGGAACTGTGTGTGCGGACGCAGGTATACCGGAAATTCCATCGACCAGTTGTCCACTATCCACGAATCGGGAATACCGACCTGATTGAAATCCCAGTCGTTTATAATAAGAACGCCGCTGCCGCAGTTCCAGATTTTAATCTGTTTGGGCACGGAAGTATCGTAAAGGTAAAGCGGCCCGAAGACCCACGGGTTCGAAATCGAGGTGCTGGGGTCAATACAGAAGCGCGGGTCAACACCCTTTCCAGCCAGATTTATGGTTTGGTTGGAGTGATTGCGATCGTTGCACTGGAATATCAGGGTTCCACTGTCGGGACCGGGATAAGGCAGCGACGGCATGTAAGAAAGAGGAACATCGCGATATTCGTTGGAATCAATACCGGACAGATCGACCATAATCATTCCGAAGTCGGCGCTGGTGTTCGGTCCGAAGGCAAGTGTGCAGTCCAGCGTGGCTTCACCGACATTCTTAATACGCAGGTTACGGCTGGCGGTGGTGCCCATATTTGTGTCGCCGAAATTTATCTCTTCTGTAAAAATCGAATCTTCGTAGCCTTCTTCAACAAGCCACCATTCGACGTGCGGAGCGACAGGCTCTCCGCGCATGGTTACGCTGAATTCCGGTGAAGACGAATCGTTCATTATGACCGCGCGGGCGAAGTCAACCTGGGAAATCGTTTCCGTGTCCGGGTTGTATTCGAAGGTGAATTCGTAGAAGTTGTCTTCGCCTTCCAGGTTGTTCATGCCGGGCAGGTCCATCGGCAGAACCGCCTGGTCGATATCGGAAAGCCTGAAAACATCCGGGCGGTCGGTAGGAATGGGATTGTTGCTTCCGTCGAGACGCTTGTCGATAACAATATCATAAATGCGAACGTTCCCGCTGCCGATGTTTTCGAGCCTGAGCGTTGCTTCTTTTTTGTTGTTCACAAGCACCTGACCGAAATCCACAATTGCCGGATTCACTCTGATTTGTGCATTCACACCCTGGCATTGAACATTCAGCACCTGCAGAGGCTTGCTGGAATCGTTGCTTTCAATCTGAATCTGCGCAGTTTGCGGGAAGAGGTTGGGAGGCGTACAGTTGACCATGAACTCAACTTCGTTTCCTGAAGGAATACGGATGTTGAGGTTCTGCGGGTCCTGGGTACCAAGACCGCCGATTACAAAAGCTTCAGGAACGGTGTTTCCCCACCACCAGATTTTGTTTACCACTACAGTACCACCGCAAGTGCTTTTCATTGTTACCGGCAGAGAAACCGTAACCCCGACCGTAACATCGCCGAAATTAAGCGGCTCAGGGAAAGTAGGAACCAGAGTCAGGCAGGGCTCAACACCTTCGCCAACCAGTGTAAATTCTATCGGGTTGGTCGGGTTGTATGATGAGTAATCGGACTGCTGATAGATTTTCAGTATCGCCTCGTCGGTGCCGGCGTCGATAGGGTTGAATTTGACGGGGATATTGAGCGTCTCGTTGTAACGCAGGTATTTGGGAAGCCCTACGGTCGAACCTAGATAGAAAGCACCGTTGGGAGGATCGAACTGGAGTGCATTAACGGTGCATACTGCGTTGGATTCTTCTGCAACGGTCTGGTAAGGAAGGCAGGTGACGATAACGTCCAGCCCCTGTTCGGAGCCGACATCAACCGCACCGAAATCATGATACGGAGCTCCGTTTCCGTCTGTCGGAGAAACGCGGATTTCCGTTTCGCCTTTTACCGTAGCAACCAGATCAATGGTAACGTTTGTCTTATTATTTCTCTGATCGTTGGAAGTTATATGAAGAACACTTGTCTTCTGTCCGGGGGCATCTCGTGTGAATATAATGCCGATCTGAATGTTTTCACCAGACTTGATATCGGTTATACCGCCGGAAACTACGGACTGAGTCACGTCGTCGGTGCTGAACGTGAAACTGCTGCTGTCGCCTTCGGGGCCGATCTGTACTGTATACAGCTGAAGAGTTTCGGCGCCGTCATTGAAAATCGTCAGAGTGCGCAGACCGCTTTCACCATACTGCACCAGCGGAAATTCCAGGTAAGTCGGCTTCCACGAAATACACGGCATGTATTCGCAGCTCTTATCGTCGGGGCCGTCGGTTTCGCCGGTGCCGTCATCGTTATCGCCAGCCGGTGATCCTTCGCAGGCACAGGAGTCGGTACAGTATTCGGCCGCATTGCAATCGGTGTCCTGACGGCAGGCATCATCCGGCGGATAACACGGAATCGCGTCGCAGCTTACACAGGTCGAACCGTG
>JAKQSH010000246.1 GCA_029570245.1 Deltaproteobacteria bacterium
AAGTGGACTCTTTCTCTTGCCCCGGATTCGACCACTTACATTGTTCCATACGACGATGTCGCCGATATCAGCGTTTATTTCGATGCTTCCGGCACTTACATGCTGACTCTGGTTGTTGAAGACGAACTGGGTGCGAAGTCCGTTCCAACCTCTTCAAGTATAAACGCCGGTTCCAGTCAGAACCGGATTCAGGTTCAGATGGCCTGTACCGGTATAAGCGGAGCCAGCGACATGGACCTTACATGGCGAATTCCGAACGGCACCAACTGCAACGAAAACACTGCTCCATCTGGAATCTGTGTGGTTCCGAATCCTTCCGAAAACGGTTCAATTGTTGTCATGGGTTGCGGTTCCGCCGATCAGTGTGTGACAGAGACAATTACTCACACCAACGCCCCGGACGGAATTTATCACATTGTAATGACCTACGACGAAAACTGTCCGGGAACCGGAATCTGGCCGACCTGTGATTTCGGTCTGGGCCTGGAAGAGGCTGACTGCAATGTGAATATTTACATCAACGATGAATCAACGCCTACTTATCAGTTGACGAACCTGCACTTTGAGGAAACCGGCGCAGTTTCGGAACTCAGCTGGCGTATTGTTCGCAACAACGGCCAGTGGAACGAACCGACCGCAGGAAATTAAATTAAAAGGTAAACTGATGGCCGCCGGAACCGGAAAAACTGGCAGACTGGCTGGATTTGCAGCGCTGCTTTTCCTTTCGCTTCAATTTCTGGGCAGTAATTTCTGTCAGGATGTGCTTTCGATTCCTCTGAAAATCGACTACCGTAGTGACGTAATGGACATTGAGGTCGATTTTACTGCTGATGGTACTTCGGATGGCGATCTGGATGCTGTTGCAGAAGATTCAGAATTGACAGAAAGCCAATCAGAGCTGGAGCTTGACCCGGAAGGCTATCTGATAATTCCGCAGCATCAGACCGTGGACTTCACCGATTCTAATAATGGCGGAACATCCAGTCTTCTGGATTACAAAGGCAATGTTGTCGGTGTTTTCATCAGACTGGTGAATTTTGAGATTATTGAGAACACCATCCCGGCGGAAGTGGCTTCGATGGATGTCTTCTTGAGTCCGAAAGTGCAGCTTGAAGAAGGAGAACTGTCCCTGGATGGCGACTCGGAAAGCGGTGAAGCCTGGACTGACCCGGTCACTGGTGTTTCTTATCTCAACTGGGATGCGGCGCTGGCCGACGAAGCTTATAAGGATTGGGAGCTTCCGTCTCTTGGTGCGGGTGAGCACGGCCTGGTAAAGTTGGGTGTTACAGAACCCATTCTATGTATGCAGCCCGGAGAAGGTTCTGATGGCGATGACGCATTTCCTTACTGTACGGTTCCCGGCGGTTTCCCATCCTCCGACAAACGCATAATACGGGAAATCGGAAATCTTGATGATCTTTCGGGAATAATTACCGAAAATTTCAAGTTTGAAGTTGTGATTATTCCGCAGGACCGCATCCATATTGATGAGGAAACCTGGGATAAGATTGATAAGTCCAAAGATTGGAAATTGAAAATCAGGATGCATTTCATAGTGGTTATTTCGGTTAAAGCCGATTGATCCAGCTCGCATTCAATGTGTTTTCAAGAGGAAATGAACATGCGTTACCGGAATGCAATTCTTGCGCTTTTTCTGTTGTGTGCCGTTCTGATGTCCATCTGTTCCTGCACGAATAAGGAAGAAAACAAAAAAGAAGATGCCCCGCAAGTCAACGCCGAAGAGCTTCTGGCAAAAATGAATATCAACGAGAACTCGCAGAATGTGCTTTTCACCTACATCGACTGGAAATCACAATATGCGACAGTTGAAAAAGCGGCGGAAGTTCCGGATGAATTCAGGAACGACGTTATTGTTGTCGATCTGAATCTTTCACCTTCTGAGCGCATGGCGGAATCCAAAGTCATTGTGGCCGATATGGAGCAACTCGACGAGAAAGGCAATTATCTGCTGCGCTGCGAAGATCGTGCTCAATTCGAGAAAGCCGTTGCATTGAAGCGTCAGTGGAAACTTTCAAAAACCCGGCAGATGCCGGCAATGACGCAGCAGCAGGCCCAGGATATGGATATTCCGGTCAATACCGATCAGATCATATTGTATTCGACCAGCTGGTGCGGCTACTGCAAAGCAGCGGAGAAATTTCTTAAGGAAAAAGGTCTGGCATATGTAAAGAAAGACATCGAAGCCGACGACAACGCTTCGCTTGAGATGCAGGCCAAATGCATGCGCAACGGCGCACAGCAGTGCGGTGTGCCGGTAATAGACTGGAAGGGCAAGGTCATTCTGGGATACGATGAAGAGCAGATGAAGGCACTGTGGCAGGCCGGGCAGAAGGCCGAACCGCAGAAGTAACGGCTTTTGTAAGGCGCTTTGATGCAGAGAAAAACTTTCGCTCAAATACTGATACTGCTGTTCTCGTTTTTTATGCAGTTTGCGGTTCCTGTCGCTGATGCACAGAGCGTTCAGGCTGCGCAGGATTCTGTTTCTGCCGGTCAGCCTCCTGTCGGAACTGATGGCGCATCTCAGTTGCCTTCACCGCCACAAAGCATCCTCGACGCAGGCAAAGACGCTTCGAAATCTCAGATAGTGCGCGTAAAAGTCAGACACAACAGGCCGGAATATCCCGCAAACGGGCCGGTCTATCAGCAATTGAAAAACGGTGAAACTGTCAGTCTTGTAAAGCAGGATATTTATGTAAAAGACGGAAACCTCATTATCGAAGATCGCACCGGCGGCCTGTCTTTTCTGGAAATTATTACAGGTCTTGTGGCGCTGTTGCTTGTTATGGTATTGATAGGACAGGCGGCGATCATTCTTTTCGGCTCGAAGAAGCCGATGGCGTCCCGTTTACTTCAGTCGTTTTTCATGCTGGTCTGTGCTGTGGCGCTGTTGTCGGTAATTTATTATTACGGTGCCGACCGCTCAAAACGACAATGGTGCGAATATTCGGCTGCTTCTCTCAGTATTGTCTGCCGTGAATCGCGATGGATGGGCCTGTGGCGGCAGAATTCCAGCGTTATCGAAATCTCGAAGGATCGCGGAGGACTTTTTGTGAAAGACCTTCCGCGCCCGCGCAAATCGACGGCTCATGCCGCTGTTCCTGAATATGTTCTTTTTTATTCCGAAAATCTTGGGCAGGACAAAATTGAGTTGACGCAGGATATTGCAGATTACAAGGCTATTTTTCAGATCGCTCAGTATGTTTCCGAGCTTTTCGGTATACGTCTATACGACTCACCGCTTAATACTCTCAATCCTGCCAGACCGAAATCCGGTAAATCATATCGGTTTAATAAACTCGAAGACGATTACGTGTCGCCTTCAGCCAGGGCCGTCAAGAAAATCCAGTCTCAGGAAGGCGAGAACACACCCGCCGTTGATGTGAAGCCTGAAGCCAATCAGCCTTCAGTCAACAGGGTTCAATCTGGTAAAAACTCTGAACAACCCTGAATGAGCTAAAATTCCCCTTTCAGAATTTCTTCATAGGCGGGGTCGCCGTGCAGCGATTTAAGATCGGGGTCCTGCGCCATGGTATTTTCGGGCGCGAAGCCGTTCATTACCGAAATTTTCAGGTACTCAAGCGCCAGCTGTTTTTTTGACTTAAGCGCGTAAATACAGGCCATGTTGTAATAAACGATTCCGAGGTTCGGGTCTTTGGCCAGGGCTTTTCGGTAGAACTGCATGGCTTTGTCCAGTTCCTGGCGCCCGTAATAACTTACGCCGATTCCATAAAGCGCGGTGGCGTTATGCGGGTCTTCTGCAAGCACGTCCTCAAAGATTTTCCGGGCTTCCTCGAAATTGCTGATTTCAAGCTTTTCTTTGGCCTTGAGCAGTTGCGCCTGTTCCGGTGTGGCTTTTCTCCTTATTGCCGCGCGCGGGTCATAAGAGCCCGGAGTCGCCGCCGGGCCGGGCAGTCTCAGCATTTCGGCTTTTTGTTTTTCGATTTCCCGTATGTCGATGTCTTTCAGTTTTTTCAGAACAATTCCGGCATGTCCGCTGAATCCTTTGAGCGGACATTTGTTTTTGTTGCTGGATGCAGTACCGCTCATCAATCTCCCGCTGTCTGAGCAGAGTAAAACCGCATCAGCCCATATGGCCGGGCCGCATTCGTCGCCGCCGCTCTGGCACATTTTGAGTTTGCCTATGATTGTATCCTCAAAATAGTCACCCTGCAGAATCAGCTCGCCTTCGGCAAACCCGCAAAGCCCGGTCGATTTTACCAGGCGTCCTTCAATTCTGCCGTTTCTATCGCTGACAGCGATTTCCCCGAAGTTCCCGCCCCACAGGCCGCTGAGATTCTGTGCCGCGCAAACGGAAATGTCGCAGAATGTACAACATGCCACGATTATGAACAGAAGAACTCCTCTTCGCATCAGAACCCCCTTGCTGCAGAATCGGCGACAGAGTCTTTGTTTGAAAAAAATGGCGGCGTTGATGGATGTAATGGTAAAGCGCGTATTATTCCGCCGCCTTTTCGTCTTCTACCAGTGTGCCCCAGTCTGCGAAAACTTTTTTGAGTTCGGCAACGTTCATTGCGTTTTCAATGTGCATGAACTGGAAATAGATTGCGATATCTTCAACGAGGCATTCTTTGGCTTTGAGTTCGGCAACGAGTTTTTCGAGGGTGGCGACATCGGCCTTTTCGAATGCGCTGAGGTCTTTGTCGGTAAGGCCGTCTTCATGTTCGACGCCGAAGAAATCAAGCGCCGTCACCAGCATGGTGCGTTTGGTAAAAAGCCAGGCTTTCAGCAGTTCTTCTGCCATGTATTCATCAAGAGCCGCCAGAATGCCGTGCTGGACCGACGCGGCTGTTTCGACGCGATCTTTGCTGCTGGTAAGGCTGACCTTGCGCCCGCCGCCTTTTTTTACCTTCTTGTGATAAAGTCCTTCAACCATGTTGCGCAGTTTGCGTGTGGAAGTGTAGTAAATGTCAACGAATTTCGCCGGGTCTATCATTCCGATAAGAACGGCGTAGCCGCCCTTGTTTTCTCCGCGCTGGGCCATCTCGGCCTGATGTCTGTCGAAGATATATTTTTCCATCATCTTCATATCGACTTTTTTCATTTGAGAGTTCTCCTATGTGTCTTTCAGGTGCAATTTAAGATGCAAAGCATTCTATCATTCAGGGGAAATTTTTCCGAATGTATTCATAACTGATTGCGTCATTACGCGGCGTACCCTCGATGGTGTAAATGACTTCGTCTCTGAACGGGGCGATGGCGTCGATAAGCCCTTTGAAATTCAGTGACCCTTCACCGATGGCCATGTGGCTGTCTTCGTCGCCGTGGTTGTCGTGCAGATGCAGTTCAAAAACTTTGCCCGGAAAATATGCGAACCAGTCTTTCAGCGAACAGCCGTTGCCCCAGGCCGCATAATGACCGAAATCGAAACAGTGACCGACGCGAGGATGGTTGAGTTCTGCTATAACTTCCGCCAGCAGTTCAGGCGTTCTTTCGTAAATGTTTTCAAGAACAATCTTCGAACATTCCGGCAGCTGCGGCAGTGCTTCGCGCCAGAACTCAAGGGTTCTTTCCACCCACGGCCTGCGGGCGGTTCTCATTTGCAGATCGTTGTATGTGCTATGAAACACTATCGTTTTTGCATTGATGAATTCCGCCAATCTGAAGCATTCAAGTGTACGCTCGAACCACAAATTTCTTATGGCCGAATCTACGCTGTCCGGTTTGAAGTCGAAAAACGGCGAATGCAGCGACATGGAAGGATTCCATGCATCTTTGATCTTCTGCAGTTTCTCAAGAGTTCCGTTGCTCTCCCAGTTGTCCAGCGTGGGGCCGCTGAGCGATATTTCGAGGCCGAGACGATTTTCACGATAAAAATCGAAATATTCTTCGAAGCGTTCTATTTTGAAATTGCAGTGTATCGGTTTTTGCATGCTTTTTCCCTTCACTCGAATAGCGGATGTTATGCAGGCCAGCCTTCGCTGTCAATGATATTTGCCTTAATCCTGCGTTTTCATGGCGGATATTATTCTGTCAAGAAAGGCATGACTGAAGCGCTTGCCGTTTTTGAGGGAAAGCACGTCCTGTTCGGTCAGCCAGGGCAGCAGGGCCATGACCAGTCTCGGCGGGCTGTATGGATTCTGCAGCAGCGATTTGCGTACTTCATAGCGGTTGGACCAGCGCCGATTGTAGAAGATTTCCATAAGAATTTCAGGGAAGTTAGGCGTTCTGGAACTGATCTGC
>JAKQSH010000247.1 GCA_029570245.1 Deltaproteobacteria bacterium
CCGCGATGCGGCGCTCTTCTTCCTTGCGTTTGCGCTCGGCTTCTTCCGCGATGCGGCGCTCTTCTTCCTTGCGTTTGCGCTCGGCTTCTTCCGCGATGCGGCGCTCTTCTTCCTTACGCTTGCGTTCGATTTCTTCAGTCAGGCGACGTTCGTCTTCCTGGCGCTTGCGTTCCAGTTCCTCGGCGATGCGACGCTCTTCTTCGAGCTTCAGCTTTGCCGAGTCAGGTTGAGGCGCTTGAGTCTGCGACGGTGCGGACACACCCGTGCCTGGCTTTTCGCGAATTTCGCCAGGGATAATCTGTATCTGGTAGTTTATCTCGAAATAAGCGCGACAAATAGGGCAGGTCAACCTTTTTTGTCCGCTTGGAGGTAAATCCCCAGCATCAAAAGTTACTTTACAACGGGGGCAACTTACATCCATCTTGCCTTCCTCGCATTGAAAACGACAACAATTTCGATGAAATTCTATATTGCAGTCCGCTTTTATGTCCAGTTTTAAATACTCGAAATCAAAGTTTTTCCGTGTTGTATGAATACTTGAAAAATCATTGTCTTACTGGTATTTATTTGCAGAAGCTTATTCAAGAACTCCTAACAGGCGGGAGACGCACGATATGGATATTAGAAAACGAGTGCATGTTGCGATAGTCGGCGCCAGTGGTGCCGTTGGCGAAACCATGCTTTCCATTCTGGAAGAACGTCAATTTCCTCTTACAGAACTGACTCTTCTGGCGTCAAGGCGTTCGGCGGGTCAGACCAGAATTTTCAGGGGCAGGCCCCTTTCAATAAAGGAACTTACTCCTGAGAGCTTCGAAGGGGTCGATATCGCGCTGTTTTCCGCCGGGGCTTCGGTATCGGCGGAGTTCGCGCCGCATGCAGTGAAAGCCGGAGCAGTGGTTATCGACAACACCAGTTATTTCAGACGCGACTCCGAAATTCCGCTGGTGGTGCCGGAAATAAATCCGCAGGAAATATTCAGACATAAGGGTATAATTTCCAACCCCAACTGTTCCACCATTCAGATGCTGCTGGCCATTAAGCCCATACACGACAAGGTTGGGGTGAAACGCATCGTGGTTTCCACCTATCAGTCCGTTTCAGGGGCCGGACGCAGCGCAATAAACGAAATGCTGGAGCAGACCCGGCTGGCGTTGGCCGGTGAAAATATCACACCGCGAAAGTTTCCCCATCAGATAGCTTTCAATGCCATTCCGCATATCGACATCTTCATGGACAACGGATATACAAAGGAAGAAATGAAGATGGTATGGGAAACTAAAAAAATCATGGGCGACGATTCCATCGCAGTTACTTCAACCTGTGTGCGCCTGCCTTTTGTTTCGGCTCATGCCGAAGCGGTCAACGTAGAGACGCGCAGCAAAATCACCGCTGCCGAGGTGCGCGAACTGCTCAGGTGCGCCCCCGGAGTTGAACTGATGGACGATCCGTCGCAGAACATTTACCCGATGCCCATAAAAGGCGCCGGTCGCGATCCTTCATATGTCGGGCGCATCCGGGAAGACGAATCCATTCCAAACGGCATAAATATGTGGGTCGTTTCCGACAATCTGCGCAAAGGAGCAGCGCTCAACGCCGTTCAGATTGCCGAAGTGCTTATTGGCGGCAAGGCTTGATCGGCCTTTCATTTTATCGAGAAGACAATGAAAAACGGGCGAATCAGTTGATTCGCCCGTTTGTTTTATGTTTTGCGGCGATACTTTATAACTGCTGCCCTGCTGCGGGAGCTGCTTCATCCGCAGCAGCTGCTTCGGCTCCGGTTGTTTCTGTCGCCTGTTGTTCTGCTCTGGCGTCGTCCTGAACTCTGCCGTTTTCCATCTGTGCCTGCAACTTTTCTACCATGGCCTTGAATTCTTCAAGCTGCGGGCTTTCGAGTTTGGGGCGATATGATCCGTGATACTTGAACGGGTCGATGATTTTTCCTGCCGGAGTTTCGATCTGATAATGCAGATGAGAAGCCGATGATCTTCCGGTGTTGCCTACATTGGCGACATGGGTGCCCGCCTTGTAGGTTTTGCCCGGCGTTATGCCTTCGGGAAATTTTTCCAGGTGCAGCATTATCATTTTCATTCCGTCGTGCAGATATGTGAACTCGGCACAGTTGCCGTTGTAGCGGGTATTCCAGTTTATGCGATTGAGTTTTGCATCGAAAGGCAGGTAAACTTTCGTCCAGATGGGAGCCTTCAGGTCAACGCCGTCATGGCGCGGGCGACGATCATTAAGCAGAGAAGTCACTTCTTCATAGTCTTTCAGCGGTCCGTTTTTAAGACGTTCCTGAGATTCCACGCCTTCCGCGTCGTAGTGATGTCCGAATTCTTCGCCTTCGTGGCGATAATAATAGGATTCGAAAGTCTTGAAATGGTACTGACTTTTATAACGCACAGCCAGAATGCGCAGGCCATCGGTGCTTTCTTCGGTTTCTTCGTAAATAACGTCGAAGCGGTCGCCCTTGCGCAATTGACGGGTTGTGTCGAGGTCGAACACCAGTAACCTTTTTATATGAGCCGAAATTTTCTCCGCCAGCAGTTTTGATGCGTCGTCTTCGGGGAAGCGGGACGCCACGCTGCGGTAAAGCGAATGTTCGATTTCTCCACCTATATAATGAACGTTCTGCGGCAGAGCTTCCGGCGCAGGTTGCGCAGGAATTGCGGCCAGCGGGGGCTGCACTGCGGCTGCTGCCGCCGGGTCAGCTCCGATTGGAGGCTGCACTGCGTTTCCTGCTGAAGCCTGTGCGGCGTCGGGAGCTTTTTCTTCAGCTGCGGGCTGGGCGTTTTCGCAGACGGTATTGTCTGTATCCGTATCAATAAAAAGCCAGTAAATCAACAGACCGGCCAGCATTCCAAGTATAAAAAGCACGACCGGATTCAGTGGTTTGCCGTTCTGGCTCATTTTGTTGAGGTAGTTGTCTTCGGGTTTCAACATTAAAGTTAACTCGTTTCCTGTATGGCGGGTATTTTCCGCAGTTGCAATACCAATATATTCTATGTAAAGACCTTGCCCTGAAGAATATCCGGCGTTCCGCAAAATGCAAGAACTTTCGGTATTGCTGATTTTTTGCGCAGATGTTTTGGGAAATACGGAATCAGGTAGTATCATTGTGCATCTGTTGTTTTGCGCGTCTGAAATCAGTTGTAAAAACCAAACGCGAAAGGCTTGAACATGAAAAAAGCATGGATGGGAGTTGGAATAATCGCCGCACTCCTTGCCGGAATTATTGTGTTCTTCCTTCTGGCTTTAAGCCACGGAGAAGGCAATCTGGAGGCGGAAATTGGTCACACACTGGGATACTGGACCGTGATTCCGTTTGTGGCGATTCTTCTGTGTATTGCCATATTGCCTCTGGCTGTGGGGCATTGGTGGGAGCACAATCTGCATCGCGGCATTGTTTCTTTTCTCTGTGCACTGCCGGTTTTCCTGTATTTCATTTTCTCGGTCGATCACGGAGCGACTGCGCTTGTGTCCATTTTCCACGAGTATTATTCGTTCATTATACTGCTTGCGGCTCTTTTCACCATTTCCGGCGGAATCTACCTTGACGGCGATCTGCGCGCCACTCCTCTTGTAAATACGATCTTTCTGGCTGTCGGAGGAATTATCGCCAGTTTCATCGGAACCACCGGCGCGGCCATGCTGCTTATCCGCCCGCTGCTGCATACCAACTCGGAGCGCCATCATGTGCGCCACATCTATATTTTCTTCATCTTTGTGGTGGCCAACGTGGGCGGTGCGCTGCTGCCGACCGGCGATCCCCCTCTCTTCATGGGGTTCCTGCGCGGCGTGCCTTTCTTCTGGACTCTGCGCCTGTGGGTTGAATGGTTCACCATGCTGTCGATTCTGCTGGCGGTGTTTTTCGTATGGGACACTCTGGCATTCCGCAAGGAAAGTCTGCGCGACAAACTGCTGGACATGCAGCGTGTTGAGCCGTTGCGTCTTTATGGGAAAATCAATTTCCTGCTGCTGGGCGGCGTTATCGCTTCGGTGGTTTTTCTCAAAGAATACGAAGGCATGGCAGTCAATCTGACATGGTTCCGCGAGCCGGTTATGATCGGCCTGGCGATTCTGTCCTACATGCTTGACCGTCGCAGGCAGGAAGCCCGTAAGAATCCCGACGAACTCACCCCGCGCGAGCGCAACAAGTTCACCTTTGCCGCCATTGTCGAAGTCGCAGTGCTTTTCGCCGGAATATTCGTAACCATGCTGCCGGCCATCTGCCTGCTCAAGGCCAACGGCGCCAGCTTCGGCATCAATCAGCCGTGGCAGTTCTTCTGGCTGGCCGGTACGCTGTCGTCCTTCCTCGACAATGCGCCCACTTATGTAACTTTCATGTCGCTGGGACAGGGTCTTAACGCCTGCGTCGAAGGCGTCAAGTGTGTGGCGGCAACCGGAGTGCCGGAAAGCATACTTATTGCGATTTCCATCGGTGCTGTGTTTATGGGCGCAAATACATATATCGGCAATGCGCCTAACTTCATGGTGAAATCCATAGTGGAAGAAGCCGGAGTCAAAATGCCGTCTTTCGGCGGATACATGCTTTACTCCATCGGAATTCTTATTCCGCTCTTCGGGCTCATCACGCTGATATTCCTGATCTGATATTCGAAAACATTCAAGAAAACCTCCTTCATATGAAGGAGGTTTTTTTTTACACCGCCAGCGCACGAATTGAAGTAGAATGATTATTGAAGTCGGCGGAGGAGAGGACTCATGTCATCAGATAGCGACAGGATGAAAAAAGCTGTGGAAAAGCTGAGCCCGTCCGAATTCGTACGGCAGCTCAGGAAAGAAAAGGAAGCGGCTGAGGGCTTCGATTACCGGCGCGCTTCGCTGGCTCTGCACGGTCACATCTGCGCCCGTTGCGGTCGCGAGTTCGAAGGGGCCGATCTGCGTCTTCTGACCGTGCACCACAAGGACGGCAATCATTACAACAACCCGCGTGACGGCAGCAACTGGGAAAATCTCTGCATTTATTGTCACGAAGACATCCACGCTCGCGGCGTTCTGGCTTCCATGATAAACGGCGGCGACGATGCTGGAAATGAAAAGCCTCCGGAGGAAAATCCGGCAAAGTCGAAGTCCTCCGACGGCATGGTGTCTATGGCCGATAAACTCAGAAAACTGCTTGACGAAGGGAAATAATCAGTAGTCCTTCATCGTAGTATTGCCGCCCCAGAATCCGCCCAGTTCGATCGTTCTTTTGCCGTTGATCCATTCTCCGAGCGGCGAACCCCAGCCGATGGCCTTGTCCTGATTTGTAGCCAGGAAATCCAGCTTCAGGTCAAGCTGAGTAGCGCCCAGAGGCAGGCTGAAGTTTCTGGAAGCTCCACCTGGTACGGTTCTGCTCTGCTTGCGGAGGTTGCCGTTTTCGTCGTTATAGGTCAGATCGGCTTTTACGATATAGCCGCCTTTGTTTTTAAGAGTCAGGCAGAGTTCACTGATTTTCTTTGTCCAGATTGGAATGATTTTCTGATTGTCGAAGGACAGGAAAGTGAAAGCAACCGGCACGTCACCCGGTGCTGTTCTGTTGCTTCTGTTGGGCCACAGATGACAGAGCAGCTCTTCTGAAGCGTTTACTGAACTGTACTTCGCCATTGCAGACGCTTCGCCGATCATTCCTTTTATTTCATCCGTCTTTCCGCTTATTGACAGAGTCAGACCTTTATGCTCACTTTCCGATACCGCGTTCAGGCCGCTTCTGGCGTAAATTACCCCGGATATTATTCCGAACCCCTGAAAAATATTGCCGTTGTTGTCAGCGAAATTGGCATTCAGCGCCTGCTGATGGATTTTTTTCCAGTTGTTTCTGACCAGTTCCAGCAGATTGCTGATGTATACTTCTTTTGAAAGTGCGAATCTGGAGATGTAAGAATGTTTTTTTGAGAATTCCCATTTGATTTCAAATTCGGCTTTCGCTGCTTTCATGTCCCCGCTTGTACTCAGTGTGGCTTCGTGCGTCTTTACGCCATCTGAAGTCATTTTCCAGAAATGCTGAGGAGCTGTCTCGGTCAGTTTTATTTTCGACAGTGCGCTGCCTATGGGCCTGAACTCTCCGCTTGCTTCATCGACATATCCAATTGCCCCAGGTTTTATTGCGCTGTCCAGACTCCAGTTGCCCCACAAATGACCTCTGTTTTCACGCAGCTTATCCGTGAATGTTCTGTTCCATACAGTCATTTTTGTCTCCCGTTTTATTCTGTATTTTTGTGAATTTGATCCTGAATGAAACAATATTGAAGACGGATGGCTTTGTCAACCTTAAATAACTGCTGACAGATAAGAATGGTCAGAATCTTATAATTATGATTGAAATACGTATATACGACAAATAAGAATGGCGATTGCATGCATAGAGATAATGTTCATTATCTTCTTATATATCAAGGGTTTTCCGTCTGGCATGAAATCCAGTTTATTCGTTGGAAGTAAATCCTTCTCCGACAACTTCATGCACGTCGGTGATGGTTATGAAGGCGTGCGGATCAATCTTGTGCACCAGATTCTTCACTCTGACAATCTGGCGCGGCGAGCAGACCACATAAAGAACTTCCTTGGGCCGCTGCGTATAGCCGCCGATTCCTTTAAGTATGGTGACGCCGCGTTTCAGCTCGTTGACGATGGCCTCCACAATGTCGCCGTCGTGTTCCGAAATAACCATTACGGCTTTTGCCCGGTATGCGCCGGACTGCACGATGTCGATTACGCGCGATCCCAGATAAACTGCTATCAGCGTATACATGAACTGCTGCTTGTCGAGGTAAACCAGCGAAGCGGCCAGAACCACCAGGTCGGCCACAAACATGATGCGTCCCATTGACCAGCCATAATATTTGTTGGTGATGCGGGCGATGATGTCCACTCCGCCTGTGGTTCCGCCATAGCGGAAGATGATGCCCAGTCCAAGCCCTACCGCAATGCCGGCGTAAAGCGAGGCCAGAAGCAGGTCGTCCAGGGGCAGACGCATGCTGTCGAATATGCCAAGGAAAAATGACAGACAGATGGTTCCGTAGATTGTAAACAACATGGGCTTAAAGCCCAGCTTC
>JAKQSH010000136.1 GCA_029570245.1 Deltaproteobacteria bacterium
CGTCACCGTCTGGCGTGCCGTCGCCGTCTGGCGTGTCATCGCCGTCGGGAATGTCGTCGCCGTCTGGCGTGTCGTCACCGTCGGGAGTATTCTGATCGCCATCAGTCTGTGCATCATCTCCGCCGCCGCATGAGGCAGAAAACAGCAGTAATATTAAAAGAAAAACCCCAAAAAGAAACCTGTCGGAAAAAGAAATTACCTTCATCATTTTTTCTCCCGGTATGCTGGAAAGCAACATCGCTGAATATTATCAGCTGAATGTCCGGCTGCATTGTTATTGTTTACATCATTAAGCGTATGCATATTGTTATGTATTCTTAAGAATCTGTCAATTATATTTCTTCCTGCGAACAGGAAACAACAGAGATAAAGATAAAAAAAAGACCGGATTTTTCAATCCGGTCTTACATATCCGATGGTGCCCAAGGCCGGACTCGAACCGGCACGCCTTTCGACACTACCCCCTCAAGATAGCGTGTCTACCAATTCCACCACTTGGGCACTTGTTTTTAAAGAACTTCTGATATATAAAGCTTTATTCCGTCGGCTGCGGCTCAGCAGCTTTCTGCTCTGCTGGAACAGCAGCATCGGGAGCCGGAGCGGCAGCAGCATCGGGAGCCGGAGCGGCGGCAGCATCGGGAGCTGGAGCGGCAGCGGCATCAGGAGCCGGAGCGGCAGCAGCATCGGGAGCCGGAGCGGCGGCAGCATCAGGAGCCGGGGCGGCTTCTTCAGCAGGCTGTTCTTCGGTCTGAATATCATCAACGATTGATTCGGTACGACTGGAGAAGTAGGAAAGGATCATTGAGCACAGCATGAAGACGACAGCCGCAGTGGCGGTAAGCTTGCCCATCATGGTTATTCCGCCGCCTCCGCCGAAAACGGTTTGCGAAGAACCGCCGAATGCAGCACCCATACCGGCGCCTTTTCCGGCCTGGAGGAGAACCACCAGGATAAGAAAGATGGCTGCGACAATATGTATAATGGTGAGTACTGTTATCATTGTCTTCAAGCTCCTGAACTTCGACGCTTTTTTGCGTCGCAACCGATTGAAAACGGGCTTCCCCATCAAACGGAGTTACTCATTTACATAATTTTTGGCATTCTGTCAAACAAATTTCTTGACAATCTGCACTTTCTGAACAAAATCTATGATCTCTGTTTGAGCAACGAGCGTATTTTTTGAAAATGTAGCATAAGCAATAGGTAAACAAGATGGGAACTTACAGCGCAAAGCCGGGTGAAGTAGAACAGAAGTGGTACGTGGTTAACGCAGACGGCCTGGTTCTCGGTCGCATGGCAACCGAAATCGCCAACATTCTGCGCGGCAAAAACAAGCCGACGTACACTCCGCATGTCGATACCGGCGACTTCGTAATCGTGGTCAACATCGACAAACTCAAAGTTACCGGCAACAAGCTCGATGACAAGATGTACTACAGCTACAGCGGTTATCCGGGCGGAATGAAGGCCACCAGCCTCAAGAGAATGCTGGATCACAAGCCTGAGGAAGTTCTGATGCACGCTGTAGCCGGCATGCTGCCCAAGAACAAGCTTGGCCGCGCGATGATCAAGAAGCTTAAGGTATATGCCACAGCCGATCATCCGCACGAAGCCCAGAAGCCCGAACCTCTTCAGATTCAGATGTAAACGGGGAAAACAGACATGAGCATCACACACTGGCATGGATTAGGCAAACGGAAATCTGCAGTGGCCCGCGTATGGGTTCGTCCCGGCTCAG
>JAKQSH010000502.1 GCA_029570245.1 Deltaproteobacteria bacterium
TGCCTTCTATCATTGAGCGCAGTTTGTCGCGCTCGCGTTCTATTTCGGCTTTGGTTTCGGAAATCTGGCGTTCGGCGTTCTTAAGCTTGCTGATGTCCACGGCGATTTCGAGCCGCACATAGGTTCCATCATACCATTGAATAGCCTGCTCGCGGATGGAGTACCATCTGTTGTTGTATGCGTTGTGGAATTCTTTCTCGAATACGCCGGTGATTTCACCGTGTTCGTCAAGCAGACGCGTGCGGTCGTATTCTTCAAGGGCCTCCGATTCGTCGCGGTTGAAAAGCTCCCAGGTTTTTTTGCCGATTACATTGCCCCTTGAGTCCCACAGATATTTGTTGGCGAAAAGCACCTGATGTGTTTTGAGGTCCGAAACGTAAACGGCGGCATCCAGACTGTCGAGCACCATGAACAGTTTCTGGCGCGAAGTTCTGACGATTTCGTCCAGTTTCCGGGTGTCGGTCATATCCTGTGCGGTAACGATGCAGCGCTTTTCTCCGGCAATGCGGTGCGGAGTGACGGTCAGCCTGGCCGGGAACGAATCCGGTTCGCCGAATCTGCGTATGCTGAGTTCGTCGGTAGAGAAAGACGAAGTGCGGTTGATTGCTTCCACAAGATATTGTTTGACCTTGATTTTGTGCGCGTTGTATTCGGTGACTATAAGGTCTGCAAGGTCTTTGCCTTTGATGTTCTCCTGTTTCTGGCCGGTCAGCAGGCAGGCGGTTGTGTTTGCGTAGTGAACGGTTCCGGCAGGATCGACGATGAAAAGTGCATCACCCATCGTTTCGATGATAGACTCGAACTGTATTGTTTCGTGAACTTCGTTTTCTATGCTGTTTTTCCGCTTGCGCAGAAGCGAATCGGCAAGAGCCAGCAATGCGTTGTCGCCGGTATCCGGCGGAAGCTGGTAAACGTTTTCGGCTGCTTTAGACAGCACATCGGTCGCCGAGCAGAAATTTTCGCCTATGACGATTATTGCGGCATCTCTGCTGAGATCGCGTATGCCTTCAATAATAAACTCGGCGTTGCTGCTGTCGATAATGCAGACCGCCTCTGCGCGGTCTTTCAAATTCAGTGCGGCAAAAGCATCCAGCAGGTTTTTCTGAGTGCCGAATTCTGCATGTCTTATACGGTTTTCGTCTGAAATTATTGAGCAGAACAGATTGGAATAACGTTCAATTGCTTTTCCGCTGTCTGCATATGTGTAAACGATTCTGCTCATTAAAGGCATCTCCGCGCTTATTGTAACCCGTCAGCGGCGTCTCCCGGAATATTGCCGGACTCCGTCTGGCGGTTTTTTCTTCGCCCTCTGCTGATCTCGATACAGACTATAAGTATAGCAGATAGCGTGAAGAAAAGATACAATATTGCCGATTGTCTGAAAACCCATTCCGTAAAACCGTGCAGGTGCAGTGCGGTGTACGAAGCCAGTATTCCCAGACCTGCGGCGCGGTAAAGGTCCGGTCTGCGTTTAACGGAAAAACGCAGCGCCTTCAGGTAAAAACTGCCTATGAAAAGCAGAAATGAAGCCAGCCCCAGGTAGCCGGTTTCGCCGGCGTATAGCCAGTAAATGTGATGGCATACGCCGGCTTCGGCTTCAACGTAATTGATATATGCGGCGTATTCTGTATTTTTCAGTGCGTAAGGATAATTGTTGAGGCCCACTCCGAATATCTTTTCTTCAGCCATTGCATGTGCTGCTGCGTTGAAGTTGTTACGGGATTCTTCGGAGGATTTAGGTGCTTTTAAAAAACGTTCAATGATGCTGTCGCTGGCTTTTATTGCCCCGGCAATTCCGATCATGCAGAACAGTACTATTATCAGCACCTTGCGGCTTGTCTGTTTCTGCCACAGGGAGAGGAGAATGCTCATAAATATCGCGCCGCCCAGAATTACGATTCCGGCGCGCGAAAATGTGGAAAGTACACACAGCATTCCACCAAGAATTGCGAACCAGAAAAGCGCCTGCGGCTTCTGTTTTTTGTGCAGAACAGCGGCCAGAAGAAGCGGTACTATCATTTCGGCATACAGCGAAAGCGTATTGGGATGCGGGAAAGTTCCGGTGGCCCGGTATATTCCCATCATGTATTTCTGCTCCAGCACTCTGATGGTTTGCCAGAGGATTGCAACTGCCAGAATTTTAAATGTAAATTCAATGCGTTCAGGGGCGTTTCGCAGATAGTTGTATAGAACGACATACAGCATGAATCCTCTGAGAATTCGCGACAGAGTGAAGAATCCGTACAGTGGAACATAAGCGTTTGCTATCGACAGAAACAGAAACAGAAGAAATATCGCAAATGGAACCGAGCCGGTGGGAGCCAGTCGTATTTTTCTGAAGCGCGACGAAATCGCCATGCCCAGCAGCATTGTAAGCGCTACTATATCTGTCAGGTCGAATTCAATGCCGCGTGTATCTCCACGATACCATTCATGCGACATGAAATTGATTGTGATGTCTGCTGCCGGAGCCAGCAGCAGCAGCGCCAGCAGGATGCGTTCGACGAGTTTCGATTGCCGCATCAGGATTGCGCCGATGGGGACTCCGAACACCAGAGCGAAAGTAAAAATGAGATATTTCATAAATTCAGACCGATAATTTTCCCGCCGGCGGAATTGAAATCGAAATTACCTGGTTTATTGACGCCATATTATATGCTGAAATACGGATTTTTCAACAAATACGGTCTTTTTGTTCATAAAAAACGCACTTGTGCCGCCACAGGCAGAAAGCAGGATTCTCTATCTGGAAAGGCAAGTAAAAGCGGGAATGTTGTTCAATATATTCTTGACATTCTGCTGGGCACCATACATTATTCTTTTCATCATAGCCAGACCTGCATGAATTTGTATGCTGAAGATTCTGCGGCGGAGACGGGCAACGCGAAATGCAGGTGCGGCATGGCGGGCGCTGGAAGACAGTGCGAAAAGTCTGATATTAAGGCGTGAAGCCTTGAAGATATTTTTCTGAATGTCTGTTTGACGCATCCCTGGGAGGAGGAAAGTTATGGTTGATGAGACCAGGCAGGAAAAAGGATTTGTTTCCCTGCAAGACAGAATGAGGTCTACCCTGGCCAAGAACATAATGCTGGCCCGTCGCGCCAAATATCTCAGTCAG
>JAKQSH010000282.1 GCA_029570245.1 Deltaproteobacteria bacterium
TCGGCGGCGGCTTTCGGGGCCGGAACACCGTTAATTTTCATACCATCAGTCGGGTGAACCTCAACATTGTAATTTTTGCCGCCGACGACAACGACATAAGAACGAGGTTGAGCAGGCGCGGCTTTAGCGCCGGAATCAGACGCGGGTGCATCGGCAGCAGGAATTTCTTCAGCAATAGCCTTGCCAGACAGGAAGCGCTCGGCCTGCTGTTCAAAAATTGCAAGGCTCAACAGGTCTTCATCGTTTTTGATGATCGACTTGAACTTGTCGCGCAACGCTGGCAGAGCAGGAGGAATGAGATCGGCAGCCCGGCAGGTAACCTGCTTCTCGCCGTTGGAAACCTTCGCAAGAAGTTCAGGCGAAACCGGAGCAGGAGTTTTTCCATAACGCCCCATCGCCAGCTCGCGGATTTCTTTTGAAACGCTCTTGTAGCGTTCACCCATGATGACGTTCATTGCAGCCTGTGCGCCAACGATCTGACTTGTAGGAGTGACCAGCGGTACCCAGCCGACATCTTTTCGGACACGCGGAACCTCCAGCAGAACATCCTCGAATTTGTCGATCTTGCCGGCCTGCTTCAACTGACTTACAAGATTGGACAGCATGCCGCCCGGCACCTGATATTTGAGCACGCGCACATCAATACGCTCCGAAAGCGGGTCAATGAGCCCGCGATATTTTTCCATAACTTTCATATAGTGTTCGGTGGCCTTTTCAAAAACGGCCAGATCAATCTTCGTGTCCCATTTCGTACCGGCCAGCGCCGCAACCATGGATTCGGTGGGAGGCTGCGAAGTGCCGTTGGCGAATGGCGACAGAGCGCAGTCAACAACATCGGCACCGGCGATTACCGCTGCGAAATACGTCGCCTGAGCGTAACCGGCGGTGTTGTGAGAATGCACCTGCACCGGCAACGCGATTTCTTTCTTGAGCGCGGCAACCAGCGGCAGAGTATCCTGGGGAGTGAGCAGTCCCGCCATATCTTTGATGCAGATCGACTGACAGCCCATGTCTTTAAGAACTGCGGCGAATTTTACAAAACCGGCCACACTGTGAACCGGACTGCGCGTAAAGCTGATGGTTCCCTGGGCATGTTTACCGGCCTTGAGTACAGCGGCGATGGCGCGTTCCATATTGCGCGGATCGTTAAGCGCGTCGAATACGCGGAAGATGTCGATGCCGTTCGTCGCAGCAAGTTCTACGAATCTGTCAACCACATCGTCTGCATAGTGACGATAGCCGATAAGGTTCTGACCGCGCAGAAGCATCTGACAGGGCGTCTTTTTCAGACGCTTTTTTATCTGACGCAGACGCTCCCACGGATTTTCGTTCAGATAGCGCAGACAAACGTCAAATGTCGCGCCGCCCCACATTTCGATGGAGTGATATCCTATTTCGTCAAGAAGCTCAAGGCCGTCAAGCATATCGTCGGTGCGCATACGGGTTGCGGCCAGCGATTGATGAGCATCTCTCAGCAATGTTTCCGTTATTTTTGCCATTTGGACTTCTCCCTGTATCCAAGTATGATTCTTAAATCAGCGAACCAGTTTTTCGTCTTTTTCGTACATGCTCACTGCTGCGGCGATGGCAGCGGCCAGATTTTTGTCAGGCTTTTCCGCTTTTGGTGCGGCAGCACCGGAATCTCCGGCCAGAAGGCTTATAAATTTGATAAGCGCCCAGTTGATTCCTAAAACGAAATAAACAACAGCCATTCCCAGAAGAGTCACCATCACGCCGTATTCGAGCATTTCCATATTTACCATGTTTATTTACCTCTGAACTCCGGGTTGCCTCAGCGTCCGGCAATCTCCCGCCGAAAAACGCCTGGAACCGTTTTCATTCTCCACTATCAATTCGAAAGCGTCGCTGACGCCGACGCAGTAACCTGCGAAACGATTTTCATCCTGAAGAACTTCCACATGCGCACCGGGCGTTTCGGAAAGAGCACACCAATGCGAAATAAGTTGCTCTGTGCCGAACTCAACAGTGTTCCGCCATTCGCGCCTGAATTCGGAAACAATCTGCTCCGCCAGCAGACGGACATCGAATTCGTGTCCCTTCAGTTCGAAAAGAGAAACCGCTTCATAAAGAGAATCCGCTGTTACGACCTTCGCGTTAACGTTGAGGCCGATTCCGATTACCACATGAGGTGCGATACCGGGCGCAGTAACGAGTTCGGAAAGCATGCCGCAGAGCTTGCGGCCACCGGCGAAAATATCGTTGGGCCATTTAAGAAAAACGTCGGCGGTGTAAGGCTCCCGGCGCAGAATTCCGGCAATTGCCACACCTGCCGCGACACACGAGAAAATCGGCGGAAAATTCTGATTTTCGAATGGAAATGAAATGGACAGATATAAGCCGCCTTCCGGCGACTCCCAGTGCCGACCATGCCTGCCGCGACCTGCGGTCTGACGTCCGGCGAAAACAGCGGCACATGAAAGCGCCTGCTTCAGAATCTGTTCCTTGAGCCAGGTATTTGTGCTGTCAGCACAGCTCAGAAAAAGAACCTTATTATCTTCTTCAAGCGCTTCCATCAGACACCTTTCGACAAAGTTCCCTTAAATGAGGACTTCGCCTGAAAAAAATCTATTAATTCCTACACTGCCGAAGTCTCAGAGTCAACAAATATCCGGGGTAAGAAAACCAAATATTCCGTATTTAATGCATTGATAACAAAGGCATTGGTTGCCAATGATCGAGCTTATGAAAATTTACAGTAAAAATAGTTTGACAAAACCGAGGAATTGGTGAACATATGACTAATTTGTTCACTTGGTCACCTGAGAGGAGACATGGAAACAACCTGCAGCAGAAAAGACGAAATAATAAAAGCAGCCGAGAACCGCTTTTTCCGTCAGGGTTTCAAAAAGACCACGCTCGAAGACATCGCGATTGATCTGGGCATTGTAAAGTCGGCTCTTTACAAGCATTTTGCCAACAAGGAAGACCTGTTCAATGCGGTTTTCGACAAGCTGGCGCTTGAGCTGATGGGATTGCTTGAGCAAAGAGTTGCCAAAGCCGTAAGCACCTTCGACAAATTAAACGTTCTGCTTTCATCCATGATTGAGCTCATAAGCGAAAAGATAAACGTATTCAACGCTTCATGGGAACTCTGGTACGAACTCAAGCCTTTTATCGTTCAGTCTACGGATAGGCACCATCGAAATTTTGAAATGATTGTAAACAAGATAACAGACGAAGGCATAAAAAACGGAGAGTTACGCAAACTGCCCAGAAAAATGCTTTTCCACCTGGTGGATTTGAGCATGGAAAATATAGAAGAGCGGTTGATGCTGAACCAAATGACTCAGGAAGAAGTCAGGGATTACATAAATTTTCTAATGGGCGTCCTTAAGCAAGGTATTGCAGCAAAAAGTCAGAATTGAGGTCTGTAATGAAAAATTTCTCACTGCTATTGAATGTCTTTATTTTTTCCATACTTGCGCTGTTGCCGGCAGCAGCCTTTGCTCAGGAAATGACGCTTGAGCAGTGTATGGAAACAGCTGTAGCCAAAAACAAGGAACTGATTGCTTCAGGTTATGCCGTACAGGTCAAGGAAGCAGAAAAGAAAAGCATGTTCGGTCACTTCCTGCCTGGAGTGACGCTCGAAGGAAATGTTCTTGTATGGGACGACGAAATCGCCATGGGGCTTGGCGACAGCATGAGCGCACTGAGCGGACTTTTCGATGTTCTGGGAGAACTGCTTACCAACCAGTTTGTACAGGGACTGCTTTCCGACGAAGCCAAAGCAAAAGCCGCCGGTCTTCAGAGTTCGGCAGCGGAAATGCAGGGAATGGGTATCAAAGTGCGCGATCAGGTGACCGCCAGCGCAAAAGTCACCATAGCTCAGCCGCTGACTCAGCTTTACAAAGTCTACTCCGGCTATTCAGCCAATAAATCACTCTATAAAGCTGCTGAATACGACAGACTCTCTACCCGTCAGCAACTGGAACTGAACGTCACCAAGGCTTATCTTGGTCTGATTACCGCCACAAAAATGGTTGAAACCGTAAAAGCCGGATTGAAACAGGTGGAAGCATACGAAGATCAGGTCAAAGCCTACCTTGACGCACAGGTAGTTGAACGCAATGCGCTGCTCAAGGTACAGGTTCGCAAGGCCGATATACAGAAAACACTGTTCATGGCCGAAAAAGCTGTAAAGATAGCCAGTGCGACCTTGAATCTGCTTATGGGTCGTTCACTCGACACACCGCTTGAGCCGGTAATCGAAAATCCCCTGAGCACCCCGGAAAAACTGCTTGAACCCTCGCTCAAAACCCAGCAGCGCCAAGCCCTCAACAACCGCCCGGAACTGCTTTCAATTTCGGCCAAGAAAGAAGCGGCACATTCCGGCAAGCATGCTGCAATAGCCTCTCTGGTGCCGGAACTCAGTGCTGTTTTCCAGTATCAGTACGCTTATGGTTACGGCGCCACACAGCCCGAAAACGTGTACTTCGGCGGATTGATTCTTACCTGGGACGCCTGGGACTGGGGAGTGGAATGGTATGAAATGCGTTCCGCCGAATACCAGGAAAAACAGGTCGCGACATTGCTTTCTTATGCTGGCGACGGTATTCAGCTCGACATAGAGAAAAAGCGCCTCGAA